>JABZHC010000002.1:0-79819 GCA_015259035.1 Atopobium sp. | reverse complement strand
CGTACCTCATTTCATTTGCTGTATCCATCCCCATTATCTGGATGATGGTCAGCTTTACTGGCCTTAACGGCGCAGTTATTGGCAGCTTCTCATCCATCCTTATCCTCTTCTTGCTGCTCATCAGCGAATACGCCGTAGCACGTATGAAAAACTAGCAAAACAATTGATGCTCAAACGCAAAACCCCTCTGCTCCATACGTTGGAACAGAGGGGTTTTTAATGCATATAGCGAGAAACCCGTCTGCTAGAGGGGTTTCTCGACAATGAGCTTAGAAGGAGCAAGCGCCGCCGATAGTGCAAGCAGCTGCTGCAGAGCCGTCATCTGAATCATCGTTTGAACCAGAAACATGGAAGACCTCGGAGAGGTAGTTGATGATGTCGCCGGACTCATACATTGCCTTGCCGTCAATGAACAGACATGGAACCTGACGCTTGCCGCCTACCTCAATGAGGCGCTCGCGAGCTGCATCATCAGCAACAATGTCATGCATAGGAAGCTCGATGTTGTTCTGCTCCATGAAGGACATAACCTTGTGGCAGTATGGGCAGGTTGGCTTATAGAAAAGCTCGAGATTCTGAGTAGCCATAAAAACTCCTTTGTTAGTAATTACTACTACTTTGTCTATACCCACCACAGTGCAGTTGTTTCACATGGATTTGGTTGTAGAGGCTAAGTCGGAGAAAACTCTAGAAAAATCGATATCAAGCATGTCATATAATTCTTCATAACTCTTTTTTGCTTCTTCAGGAGCGTCGTCTTTAATGTGATATCCGCGACCATCTTCAAAAAAGAAATCATCGATACCTTCATCTTCTGGCGTTGTATACCAATCGCGATTACTTAAGAAGTACGGAGGTTCAGGAAAAGTCATAATTATCCAATCAGCCACAACTTTTCTAATTTTGTACAAACTATCGTATAGCGCTAGTTTACTCGTACGTAATGAAAACTGCTTAACAGAAGCAATAAGCGGCCGCTCGCGGCATAAAAATAGCCGCACAAGGCGGCTATTTAATAGTTGATGGTGCCAGCAACCAGGATCGAACTGATGACCCCCGCTTTACGAGAGCGGTGCTCTACCAACTGAGCTATGCTGGCGTGCAAAAGCGCGCTAACAACTATACGGGGAAGCCCTGTATTATTCAAGCAGAAATACTAAAGAAGCCCGAGAACACCACGAACAAGGCGCTCAAGATCATTTGCGTACTTCTCAGATGCCTCTTGAACACTCTTATGCGTAGTTCCGTGAGCTCCAGCTGGGTTTGCTGCAAGCGTTAGAGCCAGCACATTCATATCAAGAGCGCGGGCCATAATGACTTCAAGAGCTGTGGAAACGCCAACATATGAGACGCCAAAGCTACGAAGCATAGCAACTTCTGCAGGAGTTTCAAAGTTTGGTCCCAAAAGACCAGCAAAAACACCCTCATTGAGCTCAATCTTAAGGTCATCTGCTACGCCACGTGCAAGCGTTCTTAGATAAGGCGAGAAGGCATCATTCATATCTACAAATGGGGTCTCGACATCGCGAAGGCCTGCCCACTCTGCAAGCGGATTGGTTCCAGTGAGGTTAATCTGGTCAGTAATAACACCAAGACCAGTCTTTGCATTACCAGAAACAGCACCTGTTGCACCTGCAAAAATAATGTCTTTGCAGCCTAGGTGATGCGCATGCTGAACAAGAGAGGTTACCTCAGCGGCAGAATAGCCCTGATAGAGGTGAACGCGGCCAGGATAGACAACTACAGGCACGCCATCGATAGTACCAATGGTTGCTTCAAAGCTGTGACCTGCCATAGGAGAAGCGTCAACAGGGAAACCTGGAATGTCACGATAATCAATACGACGAACTGGCTTTACCAGATCGGCAAGATGACCAAGTCCGGTTCCCAAAATAAGAGCAACAGGATGCTCAACAGATGGGCTTACATTCTCAATGGTTTTCTCGGTAACCACGCAAATCCCCTCCTCTAAGAGGTGACGAGTAAGTGTTCCCTCGCCAGAAACAAGCTTTCCTGAGTACGTACCATCATAAATCTCATGCACGCCACAAGACGGGCTCTTTGCCTTCAAAACGGCGAGCGTTATGTCAGAAGACGTAACGGCACTAAGAGCAATCTTAGATCCTCGTTCAAAATCTTCCGTTACATCTGAGCCGTCCTTGAGCCAAACACGTCCTTCTCGCTGTTCCGCGGGCGGACGAGGTACAGGAAGACCTGAGGAAGTCTCGGGGCAAATCTTTGTGACGTTTACTTTTTCTGCCAGCTTTTGTACTGCAGAAACAGGCTTGGCCCCTCCGTCATATCTGACGGGGAGGCCAAGTAAACAAGCGCTAATAGCAACTTTCATTGCTTTTCAGATCCTAGAGAGCAAGAGAGTAAACAGCAATAGATGCTTTACCAAGAATCTCGTTGATCTTCTGTGACCACTCCTGAGATGCCTTGCTTGCAACAGCAGAGTACTTGCTCATTGCAACCTGATAAGCGGTCTGAGCAGCTGCATAAGAAGCGGAATCGTTGGAGATTGAGTAAGCAGAGAGCTGCTTGTAGTAATCGCCATCCTGGGAAGCCCAAGTGTTGTTCTTAGCGTCCCACTCATCACCAGCAAGACCAATGATGTACTGAGCGTACTCCTGGCTTGTAGTCTCAGAGTTGCCATCTTCAGGTGCAGTTGGTGCCTGTGGAGCATCTGGAAGCGTTGTAGTCAGAACGCTATCACGATACTTCTTCATAATGACAGCATCATGGATGAGCTTCTTTGCAACGTCTTCAGAGAGCTTGTATGCAGAAGCAACCTGGCTAACATCAGTAGTCTTGAAGTTGGTCTGCATGTAATTGTTGACCTCGTCATCAGTGACGGTAATACCCTTGCTCTGAGCTTCAGCAACAACAAGAGCATTGCGAACATAGCCAATGATCTTATCGGCTGCTGGAACAGCATAGGTGCCGTCAGACTGCTTTGCTGCGTCAAGACCGGAAGTATTCTCAATAACCTCACGAGCAGTTACTTCTTTGGTCTGACCGTTATAGGTATAAGAAGCAATAGGAGTGTTCAGCTCGCCCTCAGAAAGTGTGGTGCGACCGTTCAAAGAACCAGTAGCTCCGCCACCGCCCAGAAGGAAGCGACCGATGACAATACCTAGAGCAAACAGTACAACTGCTCCAACTCCGATAAAGATCTTTGAGTTCTTTCTTACATCAATAGATGGCATATCCTTGCCTTTCATCGCTTAATGCAACTATGCGTACACTAATACAAACCTGTAGTTTACTCTTATTAGCATGCATAAAACATACAACCAGTAAACTCCCCCGTTTGTACACAGTCGTTTACATGCAAAACAAACTACTTGGTAGCTGCAACAATCTCTTCCGAATACTGTTTGATGTATCCAGTGGCATTTTCCGCATCAAACTTCATACGCTGCGACAATGCCTTCTTCACGTCTTTGGAAATAGTTCCGTGTGCTAAAGCGAGAAGACCCTGGAGCATGTCATGGTACTCAGCATCTCCGTGATAGCACTGGACCGCCTCATCCAGAAGTGGCCATGCTTCATCAGAATGCTTTGCGGAAGTTGCTCCGTACTGACAGAGGAACAAAAATGCTGCGAGACGCACTGTTGCTGAGTCATCGTCAAACAGAGAAGCCTCAGCAGCATCAAATGCCTTAAAGACCTGGTCACCAAAGTGAGCACTTAGATTGGCAAGTGCATCAAGCACTTCCCAACGAGTCTGTGCTTCTGGCCTATATAGTGCATCAATAAGAGAGTCAATGTGCTCTTCAAAGGCAAGAGGAGCAATATGGGCCAGCTCCGCAAGCTCATGAGATGCGTCTTGACGAGCGCGCCTACTAGCATCAGACAAAGCAATGACCAGTGCATTCACTTTTTTCATCTGTGTCATAGTTGGCTTTTTAGTAGCCTTCTTAGCAGGTTGCTTTTCTTCTTTTGACGCCTTTGTAGAGCCCGCTTTTGCGGTTGCCTTAGTTGAAGCCTTTTTTGGCTTCTGAGCAGTTTCTTTCTTTTCTGCCATGAAACCTAAATCCTCTCTAAAACACCCTTTATTCTCTAAATCCGTCTACGACAACGGTGCCGCTTTTTTGATCCTCATGAATTTTAATAAATCCAAGGCTCGATGCTTCACGTAAAAGAGAAGTAAACGAACGATATCCATAAGTTGCCTCAGCAAACTGTGGACGCTTCCTTCGCATAGTCTCCTTTAAACGAGACGCATAAATAAATGTTTCGCTTTCGCGTTCCAAAGACTCAATGGTCTCAAATAAAAGCTGATAGCAGTCGTGTTTCTCGACAGGTACCTTCTCTTTAAAGTCTGGAATTCTGCCAGAACTCAAAATATCCTCGTAGAAGATAAACTCGTCACAAACTTCAGCAAGAAGCGAGCTGGTAGACTCCTTCATACCAACGCCAATGACTGTTTTACCAGCCTCTTTAAGCTTTGCCACAAGTGGCGAGAAGTCCGAGTCACCAGAAAGCACAGCAAAGGTGTCAATGTGGTCTTTAGTAAGACACATCTCAACAGCGTCTACCGCAAGTCTAATATCGGCAGAGTTCTTGCCGGTATAGGCCCTATCTGGAATTTCGATGAGCTCAATACCAAGCTCATGCAGGGGTGTAATAGCATTTGGAAAGCGCTGCCAATCGCAATATGCACGCTTGGCAGTAATGCGTCCCTTATCAACCAGCCTCTCCATAATGAGCTTCATCTCTGGAAGATGGCCTGGCTCTTGATGACCGTTTCTCTTTCTTTTACCTGTTCCTAGTGCCAAATTTTCATAATCGATGAAAACCGCAATAGAGCTCTGAGGAGTAGAAATATCACTCATAATCGGGGTCCTTTGCGGTTAGCACTTAGTGGCAGCAGTGGCCGTCATGACCGTGCTCGTGACCTTCATGGTCATGATGATGTCCGTGACCATGACACTCGCACTCGTGATCACCATCTTCATGGTCGTGACCACAGCAGCACTCGTGCTCACCCTCATCTTCCTGGCTCTCCAGAAGTGACCAGTCAAGACCAGCTGCAGTGCTCGTAGCTTCATCAGCATAAAGCAGTGAGATTGCCTGAGTACCCTTGCGAGCGCCACCAATCTGACACAGCATGTCATACAGGGTAAAGGCGGTCTCTGCGCCAGGGAGGGTAATCTCAAGGTCCTCAGACTGAGCAAGGGCAAGCGCAATATCCTTGCGGAAGTGCTCAGCCAAAAATCCTGGTTGAAAGTCTCCCTCAAGTGACTTAGGAGCAAGCTCTTTAAGTGCACGAGAAGAACCCATGCCACTAGCAACAACCTCAAGCATCTGCTCAACGTCAAGTCCGCCCTGCTCTGCCAGAGCCATTGCGTCTGCGTAGCCAATCATGCAGGAAGCAAGAGAAACCTGGTTGCAAAGCTTTGCAGTCTGGCCCTTACCAGCGCCGCCCATACAGAAAATCTTTGCCGAGAAGGTCTCGAGAAGAGAGCGCACTGGCTCAACGTCGTTCTCAGTTGCGCCGACAATCAGCGTAAGAGTACCGTCCTGGGCGCCTTTCTGGCCGCCAGTAACCGGACAGTCAAATGCATGCTTTCCCTCAATTTCAGCAGCATCGTGAATATCGCGAGCAAGCTGAGATGAAGAAGTAGTCAGATCAATAAGGTATGCGCCCTTCTTAGCAACGCGGATAAGACCATCTGTTGCCAAGTAAACGTCTTCAACGTCAGTTGGATAACCAACCATGGTAAAGACAACGTCAGCGTCTTTTGCAGCATCTGCCACACTCTCTGCAGTGTGAGCACCCAATGAGACAAGCTCTTGTGCTTTCTCTGGTGTTCTGTTGTAAACAGTAACGTCATAACCAGCAGAAATAAGGTGCTCTGCGATAGGAGCGCCCATAATGCCTGTTCCAATAAAAGCAACCTTTGCATTCTTGCTCAGTGCCATGTATGAGTCCTTTCAGACTGAAATAAATATACAAACTGGGGCCGCTCCAAAGAGCGACCCCATACCTTGTACCCGTTAATTAGATTTACGAACCCTGTTAGCAATTCGGTCAGAAAGCGAAAGCTTCTCGCGGCGGTCAGTTCCCCAGAAGACAATAGCCACCATGCCTGGGCCAACGTGAGCGCCAATAACTGGTCCCACCTGACTGTGAATAATGGTAAGTCCCTCGCAGCCCTTCTCTTTACGAATCTGAGCCTCTAGCCAATTGGCGTCCTTCTGTGCGTCTGCAGAAATAATGCCAACAGGGAGCGAGGTGTCATGAGAATAGCTATCTCTAAAGTCCTGGATAAGAGACTTGAGTGCCTTCTTACGGCCTCTGCACACAGTCTTGACGGTAAGAGCTCCTGTTGAGTCATAGGTAAGCTCTGGCTTTACATCAAGCTTGCCACCAATATTTGCTGCAGCTGCAGGAATACGACCGCCCGCAGCAAGAGCATCCAAGGTCTCAAGTGTTAAATAGCCATGAATGTAGTTACGAGCATCTTCTGCCCACTCGGCAATCTCTTTTGCCGAGAGACCCTTATTGGCCTGATGTACTGCTTCAAGACCCAAAAGCTGAGCTGCGGACGAAGGTGCACCGTTGTCGACTACATAAATCTCAAAGTCTGGGTATTTCTCTCTTACCATATCTGCTGCTTGCTCAGCTGCATAGTAGGATGAAGAGAGAGCCGAGGTAAAGCACAGATACACCGTTGGTGTGCCCTGTTTTGCAGCACGCTCAAAGACCTCAAGATAATGACCAGGAGTAATTGCAGAGGTGGTGTAGTGCAGCTTTTTGTCTTTGCGCATGCCCTCAAAGAACTCATGTGCACTAATGCTCTTCCAGCCATCGTCATAGTGCTCTCCATCTGGTCCCACATAAGGGAACTGGATGATATCAACACCTAGCTGTTCAGCAATTCCTGGAGCAAAGTCTGCGCAGGAGTCCATGATGATTCGAACGTTACTGGGCTTATGATATGCAGCTGAAAGCTCAGTAGGCTCAAGGTCTTCAAAGGCAACCTCGCTGATTTCTTCTTCGGCCTTATCTTTTTTATTGAACATCTGGTTCCTCAATCTTAGGTTTGATAATTCCGTATCCACCATTTTTACGATGGTAAATGACATTAGTCAAACCAGTGGAAGAATTAACAAAGACATAAAAATCATGGCCGAGAAGGTCAGTTTGGACAAGCGCCTCCTCTTCTGTCATTGGCTCAAGATCAATGTATTTCTCGCGAACAAGCTGGTCATCAAGGTCTTCAGCTGGAATCTCAATGAGATTGGCAAGATCTTCTTGTGTAAGAGCAACTCCGCGCTCAGACTTTACATGATGACGGCGCTCAACAACTTTTGTCTTGTACTTGCGTAGCTGTCTGGAGACTTTTTCTGCTGCTTCATCAATAGCCACATACATATCATCAGAGCTAGCAGTGACACGAACAACATTGTTACGAACAAATACCGTAACCTCAGCTGTCTTTCTATCTGGATTTGAAGGGTTTTTGTCTACTCTGAGAACTACATCGCAAGACATAGGAGTGATGTCAAATACTTTAAGAGCATCACCGATCTTCTGGTCTACGTGTGTGCGCAAAGCCTCAGAAATACTTACCTTGCGTCCCGAAATCTTGATGTCCACCATGGGAGCCTCCTATCGGATACACGAGACATCTTCTATCTGATGTCTGTATAACAACAATACCCATTTGTCGGTCAATCATTCCATAAAAAGTTGAATTGAGCGGTAAACGGTTAGAGACTATTTCTCTTTATGTGCAATTAATTTTGCTCAGAGGAAGATGTAGCTGAATCAGCACTGGTAGATTGTGTAGAAACTTCTACAAGACCAGAAATCTTGTTGGTAGTTGAGAGGTGTGGCAAGGTGCCAATCCACTTGTTTCTAATAACTCCCTCGACACCGTTAGATTGAATAGCTGAAAGAGCTTGCTGAATTTGTGTAGCGAGAGCTTTGTTACTAGTTGCAACAGAAATACCAATCGTGGATGGAACGTCAACGACACCAACCATAGAAATATCTTTGTTTGCTGCCAAATAGGCACCGGCATATGCATCACAGGCCACATAATCGATGGAACCATTTTCAAGTGCTTCAAAAGCATCATTTAGGTTAGAAAAACCCTGAACAGACATGCCCGTAAGCACCTGACCCATTGCGCGCTCAGACAAAGAGCCCGTTTGAACACCAACTGACTTTCCACTCAAACTATCAGCAGTAATGTTTGTCTCTGAACCCTTATGGAAAAGAGCTGTTGCATACTCAGCATAACCAGAAATGAGCGTACTTGTTGAGTCTTCACCACTTCTGACATCCATGACAATGTCGCAACCTGCTTGTAGGCCATCTACTGGTCCGTTAACTGATACAAACTTAACGTCTACACCTAGCTGATCTGCAATTGCAGAAGCTATTTCAACGTCAATTCCCTGCAATGTTCCAGCTTCTGAGGCCACAACCATTGGAGCTGTTACTGACTGAGTACGTAGACCTACGGTCAAAGTGCCAGCTGTGTGCAGTGAGGAATCAGGAATCTTCTGCTGACGGGCTTCTCGCTTCTCTTGGATTGCCTCTTGCACTGACTTGACGTGGAACCATTTATCCAGATCAATGTTGATGGGACCAATGGAGCATCCTGTTAAAACAATAGCAAGTGCTATAAGAAGTAACACCTTAAGAGAGCTTTTACCGCGCGTCATCAGAACTCCTTCTTCTATTCAGGTGTCTTTTCAGCTGACCTGGTATTTGACCCCACACTCGCATACTGGAACGTTTGCTTTGCTACCGCAGCAGCTCCACTAGTAGTTCTCTCGCCTGCGAGACCCTTTGTCTCTTTGATATAACAGGCGGTATGGCTTACTTCTAGGACGAGCCATGATCGTTTACGTGCGCACACGCAAACTTACGTGGATCCCTTTGACCTCGTCTGTCATGGACTAAAAGCTCACAGAGAACTTCGCAACCACAGACCTGAAAAGACTTATCAAGTATAGCCGTTTGCAACCATAGGTAACTCACCATACGCGAGCTAATGCGCCTACGGTTACAGAATGCACGCCTGCGACACAAAGCACCCTTGTAGCTTCTCTAATTGATGCGCCCGTAGTTACGACATCATCTAAAAGTAAAATATTTGATTGGTTAACCGGCACAGTACAAGCAATACTTCCTTTCAAATTTATTTGCCTTTGAGCGGATGAAAGCGTTCTTTGGTCCTTTGCATGAGGACGTATAAGCACGTCGTACAAAGGCAAGCCTGTAAGCTGGCAAAACGATTGAGCTACAAGTTCCATATGATCAAAGCCTCTGCGCGCGTACGCTTCTGCAGTTGCTGGAATAAAAGAAACGCCATCAATTTTTGAACTATCAAAGCGAGAGGTACCGTCACGAGCATTCCATGCTGAGGCTTCTTCAAGCGCACACAATATGGCTGCAGCAATTACCGGCGCCAGTCGAAGCTCGTGTCCATCCTTAAGCGTCAAGATCAACCGTGCAGGAGGACCCTTAAATCCCATGGCACAAATGACCGCTCTACTCTCCCACTGAACAGGTCGTTTCTTTTTATCAGCGCACTCTGAACAGACGAGCTTCCCATATGGAGCGCCGCAATTAGGACATGCCCACTGCTGAGAAATCCATGGCAGCTTTGCCCGGCACTCATCGCAGAGGAGCTGGCCGGGTTTCTCGCACACAACACAGCGTGTAGGAGCAAGCAGCTCGAGTGTTGAGTTTGCCGTTGCAGTAAGGATAGATGTAGGTTGCATTTTTACCCCCAAAATCTGGGGGCTGACAGTGAATACAGTCTAGATCAAAGGCCGCAAAATGGAAGGTGTTTTAGGTAAACGGAAAAAGATGGCTTATCTAAAGCTCCTACCAGTGAGATTGTATTTTGTGAGGATTCGGCTAACGGATGTTTGCCATGGAAGCCATAACAAAATCAAGAAAACAAGCGTTGCAATACCGTGCGTTAGATCAAGCGGAATTGAAGCCGCAAACGCGAGAAGAGCGGACTCGAGGGTTAGAGGATGGACAAATCCAATAACAAAGTACACGTTCATTACAAGGCCAAAGAATGGTCCAGAGATAAACGCCCAGATCATAAGCAAGAAAGGTGGAAGTTTGTGGGGTTTCTCGCCTTGTTGGACGGATGTGCGTTTAGAAGATGCAGGGTGAGCTGAGGTAAAAGTTGCAAGAAGGCCTCCCAGATAGCCAACAAGCCCCCACGCATACATCTGCCATGGCGTCCACGAGCCCTGGCCAAAGAAAACGTTTGAAAGAAGCGCAGATAAGGCACCTACCAAAAAGCCCGCATGCCTGCCAAGAAACGCTCCCGCAAAGATAGCAACTGCGGAAACAGGCTTTACGTACGCGAGTGGCGCAAAGGCAATTCTTCCCGCAGCACCTAAGGCGCTAAAGACGGCAGTAGGTACCAAATTGGCAACTGAGGGCTTCTTTGCCTCAAAACTTAACATAAATAATGCAACTGAAATGATTGCTAAAATAATTGAAGATACCGCGGTAAAATCGGGAAAATATATCATTTCAACAGCAAGAATAATAGGTGTAGCAAAGAGTGCCACAACCTCTAGAGCTATTGATAACGTGTGCCGATTATCCACAAGAACCTCACGCTTACCGTCAAAATAAAAATATCAAGAAGGTCTGTCTTATTTTGGCATAAGATGATTTGAAACTACAACAAGGAGGTCTTCATGATCTATCTGGGAAACTTTAGCTACAACGACGAGCTTGACTCTTCGGACAACTACTGTCTTATGCCTTGTATTGTTGAGGCAGATTCCACAGATCACGCGCTTGAGCTTTTCTCGGAGCACCTTATTGAGGTTGCAAAATCATCTGACCTGCTTGACGGCGCAAAAGAGATTTTCTTGGATTCTATTGTTGAACTGGGAGAAGTTCCTACTACTCCTCTGATTGCTCAGTGGCAAAAGATTATGCCTGCAGGAGTTGGTCTGTGCAGCATTACCAGCGCTCTTCCAACACTTGAGTTTGATGATGAGACGGCCAATGCCTACGGCTTCAATGAGCATACTCACGATTATGAGGAAGATGAAGAGGAGCATGAACACGAGGAGTTTGGCGACATCAACGATCTTGACGATGAGCTTCTTGAGGAGCTTGGCCAGGACGAGGAGCCGTTCTTAAGGTTCTAGCCACCTACTCTGCCGACCACACCCATGAGTTCTCAAAGAACTCTGAAGTTGGCTCTGTCAGAGAAATCTGACCATCAAAAACTAGAGAAACGTTATCAGCAACGCGCGATATCAACTGCATGTCGTGCGTTGCTATTACTATGGTTGCACCTTCTGACTGTGCGCGAGAAAGCAAATTGACAACAGCATCTTTGGTTGGGGCATCCAGGCCTTTTGTTGGCTCGTCAAGAATAAGCAGACGCGCTTTTGTAAGCAGCACTTTTACGAGAGCTAAAAGTTGCTGCTGTCCACCAGACAAATCGTATGGATGAGAAGACATAAGCTTCTGATATGTTGTTCGCGCAAGAAGTCCTGAAGCTTCCAGAAGATCTTGAACATCCTGATCAGAATAGGCGCCACTCTGCTGCCACTGAGCAAGCTCCTCGCCCACACTTTGGCAGGTAAAGAGCAGCTCAGGATCTTGGGGAATATATCCTTGAGATTGCTGGAGCTGGTTGTAGACATGTCCGCGCCTTGGACGGAGAACACCTGATGCAAGCTTTAGCAGCGTTGACTTACCTGAGCCGTTGCCGCCTACGAGCGCACGAATTTCTCGCCCCGTGACCTCAAGCGAGCACTTGCTGAGTACCAGTTGCTCGCTCTGTGGATACGCAAACGTCACGGCGCTGAACTCGAGCACGGGAGTGCTGTCGGCCGCGGTAGATGCTTGGTTTGGCGCGGAGCTGCGAGGACAAAGCGCCTGGCGAGAAGAGCTGTCTGCTTGGAGCGCATCGGGCTTCTCGCCACCAAGGCAGACGCACGCGTCAGCAAGGTGCTTGAACGCGGTGACGTCGTGGGTGGCAACAAGCACGGCAACGTTGAGCTCACGCGCGACGCGCTCCAGGAGCGCGGTGAAACTCTTCTGCGCAAACGGGTCCAGCTGCGAGGTTGGCTCATCCAGCAAA
Source organism: Atopobium sp. (assembly GCA_015259035.1). Taxonomy (GTDB): domain Bacteria; phylum Actinomycetota; class Coriobacteriia; order Coriobacteriales; family Atopobiaceae; genus Lancefieldella. The sequence continues at coordinate 67,712 of JABZHC010000002.1, read as the reverse complement.
AGCAGCTTTGGGCGCATGACAAGCGCTGCAGCAAGGGCCACTAGCTGCTGTTCTCCCCCGGAAAGCTCGTTGCAGCGTTTATGCAAGAGCGATTCCATGCCAAAGAAACTGACCGTCTCAAAAATACGTCGGCGCATTTCTTTCTCTGAAACGCCTCGATTTTCCAGGCCAAAAGCCAGCTCTTTCAAAGGTGTCTCACACACAAGTGCTTGTGAAGTGGCTTGCGGCACAAATGCAATGGTGTCTACGGATTGCGCCTGCGTCATCGTAGACACCTCTTGGCCGCAAACAATAATGGAGCCCTCTCTCCTACCTTGAGGCGCAATCTCGGGCTTAATGAGGCTCAAAATGGTGGACTTGCCTGAACCAGTTGTTCCCAGTAAAAGACTAATCTGACCAGCACAAACCTCACAGGAAAAATCTTCTACAACGTTGCGGTCTGGAGTTAGAGCATACGCAAACGAGAGATTTTGAATAGCAAGAACTACTTCTTGACTAGTTGAAGAAGTAAGTGAATTCTGAATATAGGAAGAATGCTCACTCATACAGACTGCTCCCATAAAACAGTATCAACACGCACAAAAATTGCTGGTAAAACGGTAAACAGCACTACGCCCAGATACCAAAAACTCACTTGGAACTCTGGCATGGTAGGATAAAACTGCCAAGCTTGTACCAGCATATATAAAGAAACCGCTGCTATAACGCTTAAGAAAGTAAATACCAGCAACGCCACAGTATCATAGACGTCAAGCACTTCAGCGCTCCATCTGCTCCTGTGTCCTGCCATCCCCCAACCTCGAGACAGAATAGACTGAAACGTACTTATCGACTTCTCCAGCGCGCTCATGCACACTGCGTTAATGGTGGTAGCTGATTGCACAATAGTTTTTCTCGCGCTCAAAAGACGGCTTTGACTTGGAACACGGCGTTGCTGATGTGAGTGCACAGCAGAATCACACCTTCTAGCTGCGGTATTTGCTGACTGGATTTGGCGGGCTGTTGTCAGGTCAGAAAGTAGCTGCGGCATAAGCTGCACAGAAAGACTCAAGACCAGCTGTAATCCTGGAAAGCGCACGCTTGATCGCTGCAACATCTCGAGCGGCGACACTACTGCAAACAGGCACTCAAGCCAGCTTAAAGTACTTACGAGCACCAGGCCCGAGGTAGCTCCGTACATCAGACTTTCTACGTACAGTTGCGTGTGCCCAAAAGAATACAAAACGGTAGAGCCAGATGCCGAGAAAAACGGATTGATTATCGCCATCAATATAATAATTGGAGCATACCAAACAAGCTGTTTAACAGCATGTTTGGTATCAAACAACTGGATTGTGAACAGCTGCGCTCCTAGAAAAGCAATCAGCGCACAGAGAGGCTGAAAAGAAAATGCGGCAAGCACAACCTCGCATCCAAACAGTACAACCGTAGCAAGTGGGTGCAGTCGAGAAAAGCTTGTGCGCGCGGGATTCATTAGTTCACCGCGTTAACGTACGTCCAAACAACCGAATCGCCATCGTGCAGAACATATGCATCTGATGTGTAGTTAGGCTGAACACCGTTAACTGAATATACCCAACCGCTCTGTGGACCATGGTCACGCTCTGCAAGCCCATTAATAGCCGCAACGTACATACCAAACGACGTGCTACGTGCATTTACCCCGGCTCCACTTGCAAGCAACGCGTCATAGACTGACGTACCCTCTTGCACCTGGAGGTTGACAGTAAATGAAGACCCTTTGGCTGCAGAGCCGTCAACCGTAACACTTACAGAAAGCGCACTATTCTCTTTATGAGGAGCAGCTACAGCGTTTGTTGAGTCACCAGAGTTAGAAGGCTCCGACGTTTTCTGATTAGAAGAATCCTGCGTTTTAGACGCATCAGCATTTGATTGAGCGTCTGAACTAGAGCTCCCTTGCGTCTGTGACGTCTGAGAGTCTGTTTGCGCGCCAGAAGCACCTGCTACCGTCTGACCTTGTGCGGTAGGAGCTTCTTGAGCAGAAGTGCTTGAAGCAGGCGTAAAGAAATACTGAATCAATGTCCATGCAAAGAAAAGCATGAACACAAAAGATACTATTGATGCTGCCAAATAGAGAATCCGTTTGGATTCTCTTGTGAGCTTAACCACTATCTCACCTGGCCTCGGCCATTGGAAACATGGTGAATTGCAGCAGTTTCTTTCTTAAGCAACACTACAAACACTGCAAGAACTGCACCAGAAGCAAAGAAACCAAAGACACTCAGAAGTGGAATGGTAGGCGCAGAGGACACCTGCTGTGGGGCAGCGGCCTGCTTATTTGAGTATTCAGTAGGTGGAAGCTGCTTCTCGTCAGAGTTAGTGTCTGCAGTCTTGTTCTCAGATGGAGCCTTTGTAACCTCCTCACCAGCACTCGCAGCGGTGGTCGAGGAAGTTTCATGCGCAGCTGGAGATGAAGGATCTTGAGCTGGTACGTTTGTAGCTGTGGAATCTGTCCTGCTAAAAATGTCTCCAGATGGCTGGGTATTCTCGCCAGAAGGTTTCTGATTAATAAGCGAGAAAAGCGTGCCGGAGTCGTTGGTGTAGTAAAGATTGCCCTCAAAATCTGCAATGACCGACGATGTGGTGTAGTTCTGATGATCTTTATCAGGAGTGTAAATCTGAGCTGCTCGGCTGGTGCCCAACTTGTATACCCATACGCCACCAGGTAGACCGTTTACCGTGAAGTAGGCATAGGTACCGTTTTGTTGAACAGAAACAAGAGGGGTGCTCTGAGACTTACCCTTGCCAGCACGAGCCTGGTCAATCACCGTAAAGGTGTCAAGAGAAATCACAGAGATAGTTCCGTAGCCCTCAGCATCGACGCCGTTAACAAAGACGTTAGAACCGCTGATAGTTGGTGTAGAGGTGGATTCTGCTGCAAATTTGACTTGCTTCTCCTCAACAAGAGAAGAACCGTTTCTTCTAATCAGGTGCAGCGTACCGTCATTTCTGGTTACGGCAAGATAGGTTCCATTACCGTTTTGATCAACAGAGACAGGAACAATACCTGCGCGAATTGGTGAGCCAAGGTTAAGCTCAGCCTCAATGGCACCGGTTGTACCGTTGATAAGCCTGACAGAGGAGGACTCGTCGCCAATCATAAAGTCAGAGCCAGAAGCCGCTGCGCCAGACCAGTAATAACCTGAAGGCTGACCAGAGGTTGCTCCAGGAATGTTTGCAGGCTGTGCATTCTGCTTCCAGCGAAGCGCACCAGTTGTAGCGTCAACAGCAACCATGTAGCCACCAACTGCGTCAAATCCGCTCATCTTAGTAAACTCAGCCAAGATGGTGCCGTTATTAACCGTCAGGCTAGAAACAGATTGCAGCGCATTGGTGGTATCCAGCGGCTCTGTCTTCCAGATGCACTCCATAGTTGTTGCCGAGAATGCGGTAAGACATCCATCATCGGTAGCAACAACAATCATGCCATTAACGTACAGAGGACGTGCAAAGTACGAGACCTTGGAGCCAATCTGTGCCTCGGCAATAAGGTTACCTGTTGCAGCGTCAACTGCTTTGAGAGTAGAACCGCTTACGTAATAGACCGTGTCTTTAACAATAACCTGATCAGAAATAAATCCAGGTGTATTCTGAGTTCCTTCAGTGACACTCCAACGAAGAGCTGCAGAATTAATGGGGGTGCTCTGCGTAGTAGTGGAACCGTTTCCGCTACCAAAACCGCTCCAAGATGCCTCGTGGTTAGGGTGCTCAGCAAATGGATTGATGACCAACTCATTTTGAGGAGTTGGAATGGAGCTATCCTGACCACCATATGTCCAGGTAATGGTAGTGTTTTCGTCCAAGGTAACATTGTTTGCCATCTTGTCCGAAAGCTGACCGTTTACAAAGAACTGCCACCATTTATAGGCGCCATCTACCTGCGCTGTTGCAAGCGTAAGTCCCTGTGAAGGCGACGTAATTGAAGACAAATAACCGCCCGCTGCATCGTAGGTAAGGCCGTTAATCTTCAGGTAGTCATACGTTACCTTGTCAGCAGTAGTACCCTTACGAACCTCAATAGTCTGCGTAGGAGCCCAGTGCTGAGGCTTACCGTCTTTATCAAGACCTACTACAGAAAGAGTGACGGAAACAAGCTGACTTGGATCTGGGTCTTCCTCTACAGGTCGAGCGCCCTTCTCGCCTGCCACGGTAAAGGTGGCAGAGACCTTCTGATTAGTAAGGGCCTGGAACTGCTCATTATCTGGATACAAGCTTGCATAGCGAGAATAGCGTGCACTTGAAAGAAGTGCCGAAACCGTAACAGACGTGTTGTACTCAGGAGTCTGTGCGAGAACAAGATTCTCGTTCTGAATGATTGTTGGCTGAGAAGAACTGTACGTGCGCGCCTGATCAGCAGGGCCCATGGGGTCGTATGTTGGGAACTCCGAAGGCACAATACCACTTGCGGTCTTATCGGTATTGTTAACATCATAAGACCAGTTCAAAGAGCCGTCAGAAGCACGATAGAACTTGTTTGGTGTAGCCAAGGACTCAGAAACGCTATCCTGCTTATTCTGCTGACCAGAAGGAGTAGCAAGTGCATCCCAGAAATGAGCCTTAGACTCATTCATCAAAGTAAGCTCTGCATCAATATCAGCCTGATTAAGCGGGCTTACCGTAACCGTAAGAGTCTTAGAGACTGATACCTCAGGATTTTCTTTATCGGTAACGGTCAGAGTGATGTCTACCTGCTGCGCGGAAGCAGAAGGCAAAGGCTGGTACACCGTTCCTCTATAGCCATTGAACGTAATAGCAGCATTGGAGGAAGTGTACGTAAACTGATAGCGCTTTCCGTCCAAGCCAAAGTTCTTTGGCGTAGGCATCTGCAGGTCATCTGTAACCGCCTGAGCATTAATTGAGTGATTGGTATACACATCTTTAATACTTGATGCCGAGAAACGCCTGTTAATACGTCTTAACAGATTATTCTGAGCGTCGGTAATAGCCGAAGAGTCACCTGGAACCGTTATGGTAAAGGTTTTCTGATAGCTTGTCTGAGGAGCGTCTGAGCTGCTCAAAGAAACGTTTGCGGTCAGCGTTACCTGCTTATCACGAATACCGCGGGTAACTGTTGCCTTATAGGGCTCAGTGCCATATCCATCAATGCGAACGACAGAGGTATCTGAGCTAGTCCAAGTGACCTTAGACCATGAAAGTTGGTTTCCATCTGCGGAAACAAGCTTATGTGGAAGAGTAAAGTCTGAAGTTACAGAAGATTCATTCTGTCCTTCCGCGTATGATGGCGCAAGGTTTTGAGATACGTCAGCAAGTTGCGCCTGAGATTTTGCCTCATCCCAAGGGATTAAAACATTGCAGGTATATTGAACGGTCTTGCCATCTTTGGAAAGTTCAAAGGTAACTTTTGCCTGACGGAGGATGAGAGTGCTTCTCTGATTAGTAAAACCGGCCGCATCCATCCAGAAGTACTCAATAGAGCCATTAGTTACAAGATTAGTAGAAATGCCTGCGTGAGCATATGAAGCTGTCGAAGACATCTGAACAGATGCCACTCTAACGTTAACCTCTCCAGCACCAATGCGACGCAACTCTTCTGCAACCATGGTGTTGAGGTTAGTATCTACACCATAGCGAGGTTTTGGCTTATAGAAGGAATTAGTCAGAGTTTCTACTGCCTGATCCAGCGTTTTGTGTGGATAGTCAGTCTCATTTGTGGTTGCTGCAACACCAGGGCCTGTCTCTTCAGAGGTTGTGGTTGCACCACTTGTAGCTTCTACCGTACCAGAAGCAGCTTCCGTACCAGAAGCGTTGTCCTGAGCAGTAAGGGCATTCTCTGCTGAGGAGGTTGCAGTAACAGTAGTGGTCAGCTCCCCCGCTGCTTCTGCGAATGCAGGAGCTGGTAAGAGCACAAACACTAAAAGTATGGAGAAAAGGCTATTGAGCGCCTTTTTAAACATGCTTCTAATTCCTTCCAACTTGTGGTGAATTTAGCCTTCTTGCCAAAACAAGCACCACAATTCCAAGTACAACTAAAGGCAGACTGAGCAGCTGTCCCATAGTGATAAAGCTGCCAAAAAGGTAGCCAAGCTGCTCGTCTGGAACACGAACAAATTCCACGACAAACCTAAAAATGCCATAGAGCATCAAAAACGTTCCAATGAACGTTCCTTGTGGACGAGGAGGGTACTTCCTAGAAAGGACGTACAAAATAGCAAACATCACAAGGCCCTCGAGAAGTGCTTCGTAGAGCTGAGAAGGATGACGGTAGACCGCTCCTCCTGTCTCAAACATTACTCCCCAAGGCAGATCTGTTGGCTTTCCCCAAAGTTCACCGTTGATGAAGTTTGCGCAGCGTCCAAAGAAAAGACCAAGTGGCGCACCAATAACTCCCAGGTCACAGATGGTAGGGATAGAGAGGCCCGATGCCTTACAGACAATAGAGCCGCCAACAACAGCACCTACAAGGCCACCGTGAAAGCTCATACCACCTTGACTTAAGGCAAATGCATCAAGTGGATGAGCCGCATAATAACCAGCGCCGTAGAAAATAACGTAGAACAGACGGGCGCCAACAATAACGCCAAACGAGATGCCAACCATCAAATTAAGCACGTCATCAAGGGTAACGTTAAGTTTCCAGCGCTGAGCAGTTCTATACATAACTACGCCAGCAAGCACAAAGCCCACCAGATATGCCAGACCATACCATCTGATAGACAGCGGACCCAGAGAAAGTGCTACTGGGTTTAACGAATGATAGAAAGCATCAAGCCACACAATACGTCCTACTTACTAAAACTACTTTGAAAGAACATGCGAAGGAGTTGCTCCGCGCTGACCCTGATAATGGCTGCCAAGATCTTTGCAGCCATAAGGACGCTCAACAGGAGAGCTCATACGCTCAAAGGAAAGCTGACCAATCCTCATGCCAGGATGCAAGATGATTGGAAGGTTAGCAACATTAGAAAGCTCCAGTGTGAGCTCTCCGTCCCAACCTGGATCAACATAACCTGCAGTTGAGTGAATCATAAGGCCTAAGCGACCCAAGGTGGACTTACCTTCAAGTTTGCCAAGGATATCGTCAGGAATAGCAATGCGCTCAAGCGTGGTACCAAGCGCAAACTGACCAGGATGAAGAACAAAAACTTCTCCCTCAGGAACATCAATTGACTCAGTAAGACCCTCTTGAGCTACAAGTGGATCAATTGAGGTATGCGTAGAATTGCGGAAAATTCTAAAGTTTGAGCCAAGACATACATCAACTGATGCAGGCTGTACATTCTGCTCACACAGAGGCTCAATAACGATACGACCAGCAGCAATCTCGGCTTTAATGTCGCAATCAGAAAGAACCACAACGTCCACCTTTCTTACGTCATACAAATGAATGGTCAGAAAAACTAATTATCCATTTATATAAAATATCACGCCCTACACAATAATGTGAGGGGCGTGATATATAAATTTTGTAATTACGCAGGTCAATTATGGTTCACCACAACTTCTCTGCATAAAAAACACGTTTATGCGCATGAAGCTCACAACCGATAAGCGTCAAATGTTCACTTTTTGACGCCGAGCGATAACTTACAGCATTGCAGGCTGAACGCGCTTTACACCAGGAACGTGCTCAATCAGGATACGCTCAATACCCTCAGACATATCATATGCAGACATTGGGCAGCCAGCGCAAGAACCAGTCATCTCAAGCGTTACGGTGCCGTCATCGCTTACATCAATAAGCTCAACGTCACCGCCATCGGTCTGAAGGCTCTGACGAATAACATCAAGGGTTGCATTCAAAAGGTCACGATTAATGGCCATGTTTGCTCCTATTCAAACTCTTCAAGCGCGGACGCGCCCATAATTTACGACATGGGTATCCTACCCAAAATTCCAAACTTATTTCTGCACTATCCAATTGGCGAGAAAAGATGTCCAACTGACGCATCTTTCAGACGTGTAGGCAATGATGCACCCGACGCTGTTGCCGCAATAGCAGCAGCTACGCGAGAGGTAGCCTCCCGTGTCTGCTCCGTACTTAGAAGCGTTGCGTCTACCATAAAGCGCTTCACGCCGGCAGAGAGCATCTCGGCAATCTCTGGCACGCCGTCAAAGAGCTTAGGGCTCCAAATCTTGGAGCGACCATGTCTGTCAGTCCTTACGGGCATGTAATCGTTATCAATACCTCTAAGCGTGTGCTCCTCAAGGCGCAGCTTACAGACATCGCAATCGTGGATACACTTGCCCGTAGACATCAAAATGCAGTGCTCAGTGGTCATGGTACGAATACGGCCGCTGACCATATAACCCACAGGAATCGAGGCGTTTCTCGCCATATGACAGATCTCTTGGAGGGTAAGCTCGGAGTTGAGCCAGACACCTTCTGCGCCCATGTCGGCAAGTGCCTGCAAAGCGTAGTCGTTGTGGACTGGAATGCACTCGCGCACCTCAGGGATGGCTCCGCGCTCAACGGCCAACGCCAGCTCGGAGATGTTTCCCACGGCAATCGGCTTACCTGCAGCAACGTAGGGATCCAAGCGATTATGGTCAATCTCGCGACATACCTCATCAAGCCATGGGGTCACCTTGGCGAGAAGATCCTCTGGCCACGAAGTCTCTGCGAGCGCATCGGTAGTTGCGTACAGACGATGTGCTCCCGCCTTGAGCGCAACACGTGCCTGCTCTGGAGTCTCAACTAGAACACAGACCTCTGCCTGCGATGCATTTGTTTTTGCAGCCGCCTCATCAAAGGCAAAAAGCTTCTCTTTGTCTTGGGCTTCTCGCTCCTTTTGATAGGCAAGACGGGAAAGCGGAGCAATCTTCTGCTCGCGGTTCTGGTACTCCTCAAGAAGCGCAGCCTCGAGCTGCTCACATGCCGCAGCGCGGACCTTGTGGACAGCACTAAAGCTCATGCCGCACGTATCGTCCATCTGGACGTCAAAGCTTACGGCCTCAAACGGCGAGGTTCCCATGCGTCCAACGTGCTCAATGAGCTCGTCAGAGGTTACCGCCTTAGTGCGGGCCTCCTCCACCACAAAGTCCTCGACAGACGCGCTTGCCACACCGTCTGCGGTAGTAAGGGCCACAGTAAAGGGCTGGCCAATGCGGGCAATAATAGCCACGTCAACAGCTCGTTTACGAGGATATTCCAGTGAAGAGATCTGCTCAGCAGCTACGCGCGCCGCTTCAGAGCGAATAATGCGTACCGTAGATCCGGTCTGCATAACGCGAGAAGTGCGCACGGTAACTGTCTGACCTGGCTCAACATCAACAGGACAAAGAGCAGTCAAGAACTTGTCAGGTTCATCGAGCGGCCTAATTTCAAGCAAGTCATTCTTGCCAATAGGCGCGTGTGCAATAAGGTCAACATCTGCCTGCTTGTAACGGCGCAGCTTAACACGGCCACCATTCAGACCACTCTTACGCTCAAGAGCATCCTCAAGTGGGCGTCCGCCGGTGACCTCACCAACAATTTCACCGCGGTTGTTAGAGCGCTCGTAGCTCATCATCTCGTTGCCAGCGGTACCATGCAGGTACGCGTTGGTCAGGCCACGGTTAAACGAGCGTTTAAGCAAGCGGTGGCGACGTGCCACATCGGCCTGGTTATCCACGCCCTTCTCGGCAGCATCAATAGCCTGACGATACGAAGACACCACCGAATACACGTACTCGGGTGCCTTCATGCGGCCCTCAATTTTAAGCGAACCAACGCCCGCCTCAATCATGTCAGGCACGTCATCAATAGTGCAGTAATCCTTAGGGCAGAGCAGTCTATCAATGCCACCCATCGAGACAACTTCATGCTTAGAATTGAGCAGCTCATACGGCAGGCGGCACGGCTGAGCACAGGCTCCACGGTTAGCAGAGCGATCTCCTCGCATAGATGACATGTGACAGATGCCCGAATAGCAGAAGCACAAGGCGCCGTGACCAAAACACTCCAGCTCAACGCCGAGCTTAGAAATGGTAGAAATTTCTTCTTTCGTAAGCTCTCTGGACAGCGTCACGCGGCCCACGCCAAGCTTTTTACAGGCAGCAACACCGCGCGTATCGTGGATATTTGCCTGCGTTGATACGTGGCATTCAATCTCTGGCCAGGTCTTTCTTACCTGAGCCATAAGACCCCAGTCCTGGATGATAAAAGCATCAGCACCAAGAACCCACGCGCGGCGAATCAAGCGCAGTACCCGCTGCATCTCGTCCCACTTAACAACAACGTTAACAGTAACGTACACGCGAGCGCCAGCTAGATGAGCCTGTCTACACGCACGCGCAAACGACTCGTCATCAAAGTTGTCCGCACCACGGCGGGCGTTGAAGTTGTTACCCAGGCCGCAGTAAATAGCGTCAGCACCACCAGCAAGAGCTGCGGTAAATGGCGCTGGACCTCCCGCTGGGGCGAGAAGTTCCATCTGTGTTGCGCGAGGAAGCGGCTGAGTTGAGAGCTCCTTGTCAGAAGCTTCCTCTGTCCACTCCGCCTCGTTCATGCGATTTAGCTCGTGAGCTGTGGATTCTCGCTCACGACGATTACGTTCGTTCATAGTACCTAACTTGCCTTCAGCGCTTGTTACTTCTTAAGTGAAGAAAGTGCTGGATGAATCTTATCTTTGTCGGAAAGAATAACCTTTGCTGAATCTAAGGTCTTCTCGCCAAGAAATGCTGGCCACTCAATGCCAAGCTCTGGATCATTCCACATGATGCCGCCCTCATCACCTGGATGATAGATGTCGTCACACTTATAGCAGAACTCCGCAGTCTCAGAGAGTACCAAGAAACCGTGGGCAAATCCGCGAGGAACAAAGAACTGCCTGCGGTTCTCAGCGGACAGGACAACGCCTTCCCACTGACCCCAAGTTGGACTTCCCTCTCGCAGGTCAACAGCAACGTCAAAGACAGTGCCAGAGATTACACGCACAAGCTTTGCCTGAGGATGCTCAATCTGGAAGTGAAGGCCGCGGAGCACGCCCTGAACGGATGAGGACTGATTATCCTGTACAAAAGAAGCATCAATGCCGCCTGCAACAAAGTTTTCTTCACGATAGGTCTCCATAAAGCCACCACGCGCATCACCGTACAGCTTTACGTCCACAACCTTTACACCTTCAATCGAGGTGTCATAAAACGTAAAATTGCCCGATTGAATAGGGTTTTTAAGCTCTTTTGGAAACTCCATAGCGTTCACCTTTCGATTTCTTTAGGTAATCTACTATATACGAGTCAAGTTTAATTCGGCTTTTGAGCTATGATATTCATGCAGTTAACGTGTAATTTGCAATTCAAAGGATGCTTGTGAGAATTCTTGCAGTCGTTCCCGCTTACAACGAAGAAGCCTGCATTGCTTCAACTATTACAGAGTTGTGCCAGGTAGCTCCTCAAGTTGATTACATCATAATCAACGATGGCTCCGCTGACCGCACACTGGATATCTGTAAAGAGCGTGGATTTAACTACCTCAATTTGCCAGTTAACGGAGGCCTTTCCGCAGGCTTTAGAGCTGGTATGCGCTATGCCAAAGAACATGGTTATGACGCTGTGGTGCAGTTTGACTCCGATGGTCAACATAGACCTGAGTACATTGCTCCTATGGCGCAAGCAATGGTAAACGAGGGAGCAAACATTGTTATTGCTTCCCGCTTTGTCACCAAGGCTCGCGGAAACTCTCCTCGAGAGATTGGCTCCAAGCTGATTTCTTGGCTTATCAAGACAAGCACTGGTCAAACCATTACTGACCCTACCTCAGGCATGCGTATGTACGATCGTGGTCTCATTGAGACGTATGCGCGCTCCTTTGACTTCTCCCCCGAGCCAGACACTATCTCGCTGCTGATGCGTCGAGGAGCTAAGGTTGTCGAGATTGAAACTGAGATGCGTGAGCGTCAAGGAGGCGAGTCCTATTTGAGCTTCTATAACTCAATTATGTATATGGCTCGCACGTGCCTCTCGCTTTTGCTTTTCCAGTGGTTTAGATAAGGTGACACCATGACTTTAGTTCTCAGAATTCTGCTGCTTATTGGTGCTCTTTTTGCCATGGGCATTGTCATCAATAGCGTCCGTAAATCAAAGATTCGTATCTCCGACTCTGTCTATTGGGTTGTTTCTGCAGGAATCCTCGTTTTGTTTGCGCTTATTCCCCAACTTGCGTATTTCTTCTCGGGTCTGTTTGGCTTTATGAGCCCTGCAAACTTTGTCCTGATGCTGGTTATTGTGATGATGCTTATCAGGATTTTCCATCAGTCCTGTGCAATCTCCAAGCTCACCTATAAGGTTGAGCAGCTTTCAGCTGAGCTTGCTCTGCGTGACAAAGATGCACGAGACGAGAAAAACCTTGGTTTTGTAACTGATCTTAATCAGCGTACTCGCGTGTAAACGACACGTCAGCTCCCTGACGGCACGCTCACACAGGTAATACATTAAAAAGTCCGCTTACACAGCGGACTTTTCCTTTTGGTCTTTAAATCCCAAGAAGCAGAAGATTCCAAATACTAGAGCAAGAATTGCAAGCGAGACATCATAGAGCACACATGCTCCCATAATGCCAAAGTTGCCTACAAACCATCCTCCTGTAAGCGCGGCAAAACCTGCACCTGCTGCATAGCTCACAAATACCGCTACCTGCTTACGCATGGTTACTACAGCGTAGTACAAAATAACTGTGAGGGCATTAAGAAGACCGCCAAAAAGCAGCATCAAAAGCTCCAGCTTATACGGTTCAAAATCAAGACCATAGAGAAGTCCAAGAACTGGAGCGCCTAGCGGCCAAGCCAGCGCCATAGAAACAGCAGTAGCTAAAGCAACTACGGCAAAACCCTTAAGAATCAGGCCCACAAACTGCTTGTCTTGCTGATTATTCCAATACTCAGCCATCTGAGTAAGCAGTGGCTTAAAGACAAAGTTACTTAAAAGATTGATAACCATAGCGGGCATAGCAAGAGCGGTAAAGAAGGTAAGAAGTTCCTGATTACTCAGACCGCCCAACGCATAGCGAGGAGCACCAACAACGTACGTCAGCAAGAATGAGCCAGCAAACAACGGAGCAGTAGTAACCAGCAGCTTTGTAATTTGCGTAAAGTCAAACGTAGGCTTAAGCGTTGCCATCCTCTTAGTAGGAGGAATGACAAGCACAATCATAACTATCAGCGATGCAACAAAAGAAAGAGCTGCACCAACAAGCAGGTTCTTTGTAAGAAGCACACCTACTGCAAAGCCAACAACCGTTGCAAGTACACGATAAAAGAATGCCCTGCCAGCAATATCTAAGCGACCATGCTGCTGGAACATGCCGTGAAATACATCTTCTACAACGTCAAATAAACGTAGCGACGCAATAAGAGCATACAGCACACCCTCGTAACTCAACCCCTGAGACTGCAGGGTAAAAATAGCAATTCCCGCAATCATTAAAACAGTTGTGATAATTCGTGCAGCAAGGTACACGCCAAACGAAAATACTTCTTCTGTATCGGTAACCTGGTACGTTCTAATCTCAAAGTGACCAATGACCATCAGCTGCTGGGCCACAGCATACGCAAGCGAGAAAACACCACCAGCGGCAGCTCCCATGGTACGCGTGACTACCATCAACATAAGTACCGTTGAAGCCGCGTTCATCAAAGAACCAAGCGTATTCCAGAAGTAGTTTTTCTTAAGCTGTTCCGCAGAAGTATCAATAGTCATAATTAGCTTTTCTGGCCAAAATCTTCAAATGCCTGACGACTTCCCTTGGTAACATCCACATCTTTCCACTTACCAAAATCAAGCGCGCCAGGATGGTGATTCTTTCTATCCTTTTCTGGAGGAAGCTGCATGTAATTACCATATCCTCTGGTTAAGAGCTTGTCGTATTCCTTAGGAAGCGTAGTAGTAATGTCCTCAAAAGGAACACGAACCATAGGAAATACATCCTCTTTATCCATAGACCAGTTCTCTGGATCAGGTTCAACAAAACTGGCGTAATGATTGGTATTCTCGCCCTCCGCAGTACGAGCTGCCTCATCCCACTTACGCTGAATCAGCGCGGATGAAACCCTAAAGAGCTTCAAGGTGTGGTGAATGACAAAACATCCCGCAAGAGCAACTTTCTTCTTCCAGCCAGTCAACGGCACGCGTGGAGTTGGAGTAACCAGAAGGAAGTTCAGACGACCCCAGAACCATGTCTGACGCTTAATCTTGGCAAGCTTCTTAGGGTCTGCAGGAATCTTATCAAAGGGGAAAATTCCAATTGAGATAGCGTACGTAAAAGGGCAGGTCATAAACTCATCAGGAACACACACTGTTCCCTTTAAAGAAAGGTTTGTATTTACTGCAGGAAAGTAATTGTTCGTCCTGCCGTTTTGAATGCAAAAATCTGGACGAAGAAGTGCTGGTGCCTTCTCCAAAAAAATCTCATAGTCCTCGCGGAACATCGAGATGTCTACATCATCATCCCAAGGAATAAAGCCTTTGTGCCTCACAGCGCCAATAGCTGTTCCACCGTACGCCTGATACGAAATACCAAGCTCCGTACAGACGCGGTCAAGCTCATCCATCAAAAGCGTGGAAAGAATCTGAATCCTTCTTAGCTCATTGGGGTTCTCGTATGTCTTATATCCGTCAGACTCCACAAAGGCTCCCATTCGCCATCGTCCGATAACATTCTTATAATACTAGACATCGGAGCTAATCGATTGGATGTAGCAATGTATACACCTCAGGATCACACGTTTGCTGTCTGTGCTTATGGCGAGAGCCCCTATCTAGAAGAGTGCATTCTCTCGCTCAAAGAGCAAACACTGTCTACGAATATTCTTTTGGCTACTTCAACACCAAATGAACTGATTCAGTCTCTTTGCGAGAAGTACAACATTCCCATGCATGTTAATCCCGGTCCGGGAGGCATTGCTGGCGACTGGAACTTTGCCGTGAGCGTTTGTACGACTCCGTTAGTAACCATCGCTCACCAAGATGATCTCTACAAACCAAACTATGCAGAGTACATGCTTGAACGCGTGAACAGCTCTTCTCGCCCACTAATTTACTTCACCAATTACGGAGAGCTGCGCGACGGTGAAGAAGTTCTTGAAAATCGCTTGCTTAAGGTAAAGCGTCGTCTTTTGTACTCGCTCTCCAAGCCAGAAAATGCAGGTAAAGCATGGGCTAAACGTCGTGCGCTTGAGCTGGGCTGTGCTATTTGCTGTCCAAGCACCACGCTGGTTCTCCCCAACCTTGAAGTGCCTGTTTTCAAGGCTGGATTTGGCTCTAACCTGGATTGGGAAGCATGGGAAGCAATCAGCAAGCGTGAAGGTGATTTCTTGTACGACACCCGTGTACTGATGCTTCACCGCATCCACGAAGATTCTGAAACCAGCCACCTTATTCACGACAACCGTCGTGAACAGGAGGACCTAGAGATGCTCAAGAAGTTCTGGCCAGCTCCTGTGGCCAAGCTCATCAACATGGCTTATAAGAGCGGACAAAAAAGTAACGGCTAACTCCATTTGTTCTCTACACAAAAAGACCCGCAGCTCAACAGCTGCGGGTTTTTAGTTTGTTTGAATAAAGCTAACCTACTCTTTACTAAAGAGCTCACTCCAGTCTGGAGTTGCAGAAAGAACCGTTCCTACAATAATGACAATGCAGCAAATTACAACCAGTGGAGATGGAATTGCTTCAGGCATAATTGTTGGCAGGATAATACCTGCAAGAGCTGCAAAAATGACCGACCACGCAGAGTAAGAAATGTTCAGTGCCATACCGCGAGAAGCACCGATGGCGTCAATTGCCTTGTAGTAGAAGAGATATGAGGCGGTACCTGCAAGAGCAGCAATAAAGACAACGCCATTAGCAGGAGTCAGAGCAACCTGTGCAGCAAAATCAACGGAACCAGCCAATGGCAAGATGAGAAGACCGTATGCAAATGCAGAGGTGGTTTCCCTAATCTGAAGAGCAGTCTCATTATCAACAGCATCGTCTTGCATGCCCCAAGCCAAAATAACCGCCTCAGAACCCCAGCCAAAGACACAAGCAGCAACGCCCAAGATACCCACAAGAACGTTTCCGTTACCCTCGCCTGCTGCCGTTGAGAGACCAATAACCATGACGCCAACAAGAGCAACGATAAGGGCAATAACCTGCTTTAAGTTCATCTTTTCTTTGAGCAAAAGCCATGCTAAAACCGAACCAACTGCAGGATAGAAAGCTGAAATAGCAGCGGTGTAACCAGGTCCAATGGTATTAATAGCAGCTAAGTAACCACTCATACCAATTGGTCCACCCAGGAGTGCGCCAAGCATGACTACACGACCACTCTTTGTTTTTGCTGCCTCAAGGGTGTCTTTAAGTCTTCCCTTCTGAGCCATCATGACTAAAAGAACTGCAGCAGCAAAGAAATCGTGCATGAATGCGCTGGCAAATGACGCCTGAGCTGAATCAACATAAGGACTCATACCAAGAGCAACACCAAGAATAACGGTATCAACCGCCCAAAGAATACCGCTTAAAAGACCGTAATACATAATTTTCCCCTTTTGCCCTTAGTTCTGAGCGTCTTCGTACCAAGAAAGAACACGATCAATATTGTTTGCAGCGTAGCGATAGTAAATGAAGAACCACTCGCCTACGTTCTCGCCCTCTGCTTCCTTAACCAGAGACCAGAGATACCAGCACCAACCAGCAAAGACTACATAGCTCCAGAAGTGTCTGCGCTGCTCAAACGTTGCCTCTTTTCCAAAGTAGTAATCAATAGCAGCATTAGCCTCATCATCAGTAAGCTCACAGCAAACCGTAAAGGTTCCAAAGTCATTAGCCTCATCTGACATTCCCGCATATTCCCAGTCAATAAGGCTGTAGGTGTCTGACTCGTCAATCAAGAAATTCAGATAGAAGAAATCATTGTGAGAAATAACAACTGGATACTGATCAGCGTCAGCATACTTCTTCAAACGCAGGACCTTCTCGCGAAGCTCATAGTAGCCAGGAATCTCAATAGGACCTTCTTCAAGCAGGAGTTTCTCGTAATTAAGGCCCTCATTGACAAAGTCAAAAGAACGATCAAGTGACGCGCCGCTATGATGCAGTTTATTACCCATCTCCATTGCACGCTTGAGCTGCTCAGGGTTATGAGGATCAAGATTCTGAGCGTTTTTCACAAACTTGGAAATCTTCCAACCCTCTTTTTGGTCCTCGTAAATAAAGGTACTGTCTAGGCCAAGCTCACGAGCAAGTCGAAGACCAGCCTCTTCAGCTGCACGATCAACAAGTTTCTCGGTACCAACGCCAGGATGTCTATAGACATACTCCTGAGCATCATCACCATATCCCACAATAAAGTGAGCAGACAGATTGGTAAGTCCCTGTTTTAGAGGATAGAAACCGTGGATATCCTTCTTCTGGCAATGAAGCACCGAGACAATGTTGTCAAAAATCTCTGAGTCGATGTTCTCAATAAATGCTGGG
This sequence comes from Atopobium sp., assembly GCA_015259035.1. GTDB lineage: Bacteria > Actinomycetota > Coriobacteriia > Coriobacteriales > Atopobiaceae > Lancefieldella. Next base: position 50,300 of record JABZHC010000002.1, on the reverse strand, counting down.
TCAAACTGACGAAGCTCATCAAGGGAATCAAACTCGTAAATAACGCCGTCAGGATACTTTCTAATGGTCATAGAAAGCTCTTTGATATGACGGACGTAAATCTCTTCCCAGAGCATATCAGCGGTTTCTGGCTTGTCGTAGACAGCATCAAGAATATCTACAAACTTCTTTGAGAATTGCCTATCAAAATAGACGTGGCCGAGCATAATCCAAGAGTTAGAGCCACCAATTTCTACGCCGGTAATACGTCCCCCGCGGCCCTCTTTAAGACACCACTCGTCAGTTTCTCCTGCCACATAGGTTGCTGAGTAATAAGCCTCATAGACATAGTGCTCAAATGGGTTCTGAGTAAAGTAGTCATCTGACGAGCAGATATACGTATTATCAAGCTGGTCTTTTACATACCAAAGCGTAGAGTTGTTATTTCTTGTTGCATAATCTGGGTTAACAACAATCTTGACGCCATACTTCTCCTCCAGATAGAAGAAGTACTCCTTCTTATAACCCACAACAACGGTGATGTCAGTAATACCAGCTTCAAGCAACTGATGAATCTGACGTTCGATCAGAACTTCTCCACGAACCTTCAGGACACCCTTTGGCTTCTCATATGAAATAGGTGCAAAGCGAGAAGACAGACCAGCTGCCATAATAATGGCATTCTTAACCTCATAAGGTTTCAGAGCTTCAAGACCCTTTGGTGTGATGAGTCCCTCTTCAATAAGACCCTGGTCCTCAAGCGTTTTTACTGCTGAATTAACTGATCCCAAAGAAAGCTCAGTCTCTTCTGCAAGCTGTCTCTGATTGAGCTTCTCGTCAGAAAGAGCAATGGTTTTTAATACAGAAAACACGTTATTTGTTAGTGCCACGGTTCCTCCAAATGAAGACCAATTAACTGCGAAATAAACTTCCATACCAATTTACTTCAGTCATAATACTCCTATGTTCAAATTTATACAAGTATGAACACATTTTGAACATAATAACTTCAGAGGATTGTCAAAGACTGCCAATCTAACAAAAAACGGCACCTGAGATGCCGTTTTACCTTTTATGTATTGCTTACAGGCGAGAAGACCCTAGTAAGGACCAAAATCCAAACGCGCTGGATAGTGGTTTTTACGCTTCTCAACTGGTGGCATTTGCATGTAATCACCGTAAAGCATCCTAAGGAATTTATCATTTTGATTAGGGAACGCTACTTGAATTCCATCAAAATCAAGCTTATCGACAGGAAAAACCTCATCAACTGGATAGGTATTTACAAACCTATCCGTATCGTGCAGGTAAGCAATTCTTTTTGTCTTAACGTGAGCAAAGCGGTTGCGGGCTTCCTGCTCACGCTCATACATTTTCTGAGTAGAGAGGTGCAGCAGTTTGCAAACTCCTCTACCCATAGTAACCGCTGCTTTTAAGAGCTTTCCCTTGATGCCGTCGGCCAAAATAACAGGACGAGGGACGTCAACTAAAATGCGCATATGTGACCAGAACCACGCGTCAAATGCCTGCTTCTGGTATTCTTTCTCGTCATCTGAAACGTTATCAAAGCAGTAGACATCCAGGAAAATACCAAGATCAAGTGGAAGTGGAGCAAGCGCCTCTTCGCAGAACTGCGTACCTTTAAGCATAATGCGAGTGGTTGGGAATGGATAGTTGATGTCCCTCTCGGTATTCATGATTGAATACTTTTCTGACCACTCTTTGTCATAAATGTCCAGAAGCTTGTTGAAGTCTTCTGCAGGAAGGCAGACATCGATATCATCATCCCAAGGAATAAATCCCTTGTGACGAAGAGCGCCAATGGCAGTGCCTCCAAAGCCAAAATAACGGATGTTATTGGCCTCACAGGTATCAACGAAGTCCTTTAAAATCATCAGCTCAACTTGCTGAAGATGTTTGAGCGTCTCTGTATCGTATGTGCGCATTATCGACCTTCGTACATTTTCTTGTAGTAGTCCTGATAGTCACCAGAAACTACATTCTTAACCCACTTGCGGTTCTCCAGATACCAGCTAATAGTGGTAACAATTCCCTCTTCAAATGGAGTCTCTGGATACCAGCCAAGCTCTTCTTTAATCTTATCTGGTGCAATACCGTAACGGCGGTCATGACCCTTACGATCAGTAACGTAAGAAATCAAATCCTCAGTAATCTGAGTATCACCAGTGATTCTTGCAACTTCACTAATGATGCGCTTAACAATGTAGAGGTTATTGCGCTCGTTATGACCGCCAACGTTATAAACCTCGCCCAGTCGGCCACCCTCTAAGACCATAGCAATTGCCTTGCAGTGGTCATCAACGTAGAGCCAGTCACGAACATTCAGTCCGTCACCATAAACTGGAAGTGCCTTGTGCTCCAGGCAATTCTCAATCATCAGAGGAATGAGCTTCTCAGGGAACTGATATGGTCCATAGTTGTTGGAGCAACGCGTGATTACCGCAGGAAATCCGTACGTATCATGCCAGGCTTTTACAAACATATCAGCAGAAGCCTTGGATGCAGAGTAAGGGCTGTGTGGACTCAAAGGTGTGGTCTCACGGAAAAATGCCTCTGAATCATCAAGTGGCAATGAGCCATAGACCTCATCAGTAGAAACCTGCAGGTATCTGTGGTCTCCGTAGGAACCCTGACCATCATTCCAGAAAGATTCTGCAACACTCAGGAGCGCAACAGTACCCATAACGTTAGTGTCAGCAAAGGCACCCGGATCTTCAATAGAGCGATCTACGTGGCTCTCTGCTGCAAAGTTAACAACGTAATCGGGATGATAGGTCTCAAACAGCTGTGTGAGTGCCTCTTTATCCCTAATGTCTACGTGAGCAAAGGTGTAACAAGGGTCTTGATCATATTCCGAAAGATTCTCAAGGTTGCCAGCATAGGTCAGGGCGTCCACGTTCAAAATATGAATGTCCTGATTTCTTCTAAGCATGTAGTGGATGAAGTTTGAACCAATAAATCCAGCTCCACCAGTTACTAAATAGGTCTTCACACTAACCTCTTTCTACCTTCGAAAGATATGTCGCAAGAGCCTCTTGCCAAGGCCTCATACAATTTCCAATGGTACTCTCAAGATGTCCATTTACCAAAGATGAATATGCGGGGCGAGAAGCGCTTTCTGGGTGCATCTCTTTCCACTGAGCAGAAGTTACCCTGGTAACTTTACAGTCAAGGTTGCTGCCAGCCATAATTGCCTCAGCAAAATCAGCCCATGAGCATGTTCCCTCATTGGTTGCGTGATAGATGCCATAGTTCTCAGTAGCCGCAATGCACAAGATTGTGTGTGCCAAATCATTTGCGCTGGTAGGATTACCTACTTGATCATCAACAACACTAATCTCTGGATACTTTGCACCAAGGGTGCGCATGGTTGCCACAAAGTTCTTGCCAACATAACCATAAAGCCACGCCGTTCTAACCACAAATGTTTGTGAATTTGCAGCAAGTGCAAGTCCTTCTCCCGCTAATTTTGAACGACCATACGCAGAAACAGGATAAGGAGCATCTTCCTCTGTACGAGGAGAGCTTTCCTTACCGCTAAAGACATAATCAGTGGATACCTGGACAAGCTTTGTTTGTGTAGAGTTGCAAGCTCGTGCAAGATTCATAGGGCCAAGCGCATTTACTGCAAACGCCATCTCAAAATTGCTCTCGCAACCATCTACATTTGTTGCGGCAGCACAGTTAATAACAACGTCATAGCGTTCATGCTGGTCAAACCATGTATTAACTGACTCAGCGCTAGTGATGTCAAGCTCATCTGCGTCGGTATAATCAACATCTAGTTCAACAAAAACCTCTGGGATTGGGCCAATCTCAGAGACACCGGACTCAAAAAGACATTTGAGCTCGTTGCCTAACTGGCCATGCGCACCGGTAATAAGAACGTGCATACTACTCTCCCTTTCCAGAAGGAAGGATACGTCCTTCTGCAACGCTCTTGAGGTGCTCGCCATACGTAGATTTACCGTAGCGTTCTGCACATTCAATGAGTTTTGAGCTATCAATCCAGCCATTCTCAAAAGCAATCTCTTCTGGAACGCTTACCGGCAGACCCTGAGCTGTTTCAACGGTACGGACAAAGGTTGATGCCTCAAAGAGAGACTCCATAGTTCCCGTATCAAGCCATGCAAAACCGCGGCCAAGTGTGACAACATCAAGCGTGCCATCCTCAAGATACAGACGGTTAAGATCAGTAATCTCGTACTCACCACGAGCACTTGGCTGAACTTGCTTTACCAGCTCAGTAACACGCTGATCATAGAAATAGAGACCAGTTACGGCATAGTTAGACTTTGGATGGATTGGCTTCTCTTCAATTGAAATGGCGTTGTAATTCTTATCAAACTCAACAACACCAAAACGCTCTGGATCATCCACGTGGTAACCAAAAACGGTAGCGCGACCAGCAGTCTGAGCCTGCTGAGCAGCCTTTCTGACAAGACCTGAAAGGCCGTTTCCAAAGAAGATATTGTCTCCAAGAATCAGAGCTGCAGCGTCATCACCAATAAACTCTTTACCAATAACAAAAGCCTGAGCCAATCCATCAGGAGAAGGCTGTTCAGCATAGCTGATAGAGATGCCAAAATCAGATCCGTCACCCAAAAGCTTTTCAAAATTTGGAAGGTCACGAGGAGTAGAGATAACAAGAATGTCTCTAATCCCCGCCAGCATAAGCGTAGACAGAGGATAGTAAATCATTGGCTTGTCATAAACAGGCAGGAGTTGTTTAGATGTAACGGTTGTCAGAGGATAAAGCCTGGTACCGCTACCTCCTGCAAGAATAATGCCTTTCACAATCTACTCCTCATCAATCGAGTTTCTCGCGCAATGGTACTTAGAATAACGCTCATACGTAAGCTTACCAAAGTCCTACTCAACGGCCGTAATTCTATATAGTCTGTAAGGACCTTCTCGAAGAACAACCTCAAATCCAGGATCTTTATCGGTGATTTGTAGGCCTGAGAAGAAATAGCTTTGATCTCCTAACAAAGCTGGATTTTCCAAGTCGAGCAACAGGACATATCTTGCTCCAGTTTCTCGGACCGCCTGCTGAACCTCTGGATTAGTAGCTACCTCATTAAGCTTTGTACGAATAATTACACTTTGTGGCAATTCTTCCGATTCTACCTTTGCCCGGTAGAAAATGTTCATGCCATAAAGTGAGTTCAGAACAAGCGAGCCATCGTAAGGATTATTAACTACCAGGTCATTACCAACAATCTGGAGAGCTTTTTTTACAAACTCATCCTCACTTGCCTTATAAGTTGTATGCTCACGAGGCTCAAAGACCTCATTAAGCCAAATGATGCCATAACGAAGCTCACTGCGTTCTCTTCTGGGCAGGCTTGCTAAATCCCAAGGACTTAGGAGCGCACAACCCCACAACACAGCAATAATGCACATGAGAATGCCGGAGTTTTTAATAAACATGCAGGGCTTACAGGATGATTGATCTCCATTTGCAGAAATGGTGCAAGCAGAATTCTCTGAGTTGATTTTCTCGCCTTTGTTGCCTTCTTTAACTGTCTTAATTCCGTGTTTAATCAGATCAAACAAAAGCGTAATGGCGGTTTCCATGCCAATAATTGCAACAGGGACTGCTGCTATTGCTACCATCGCGGCAGTTCTTTCTGGATCGGTATACCAAAATCCCGAGAAAAACCTCTTAATAGGAAGCACATCAGAAAGACTAGCCACATAAATGACGGCAGTCATGAGAAACGCCAGAGTGAGCCAGCGATAATTCTTGTTCAAAATGCAGCTAACAAATCCAATCCAGAACGCAACCGCAAAGAGAATTTGTGGCATGTTCATGAGCAAGCCAAAGTTCAATACGGTTTGAGCTGCTGCAAGCGGTTTGACATAAATCTCCCACACAAAATTGACCGTAGGAGCCAAGAAGCTTGTATTAAGCAGGAAAACCCAAATGCCAACCGCAAGGCCAGCTGTTACAACTTCCATAACCGCTAAAAGCGCAATACCTTTTGTTTTTGAAAGCGTGAATTTGTCTTGAAGGAAGTTAGTAAGTCGTGGCAAAAAACTGCAAAGCACATAAGGTAAAACACAGATAGCCCAGAAGAAATCTGCGCTTGGATGCATCATAGCAAGGGCGAGAATACCCATCACACACAAAAGCACGAGCCTTGGATTTACAAACGAAGCCGACTTTAGCTGTTCAGCAGCAGAATCATTTTTGTCCGAAACAGCACCATTGAGCATCAAGATGAAAAGTACAACAGCACTAGGAACAGCGCAGAATCCCATTACGTTTGGAAATACTGCATGAACAGTGACCATTCGAAGAGGAAATGCCAGCTGTGCAAAAACTACAAATGAGGTTAGAACGCTGGCAACGAGGTTTTTCTTTCCTATTGTTTGAAGCAGTGCGCAAATACCAACTGGATATATAACTGCCACAGAGACAAACCACACAACGTTTTCTGTCAGTACTTCATTAAGACCGGTTATGGTCGTAGCAACAGCAGCTACCGAATGAAGCGCATTTGGATAGAAGCCTTCATCAAAGAAGGGAGTCTGAAACTCTGGCCTTGCTCCTGTATAAAAGGCAGCATGCAGCATGGAATAAATGCCCGATTGAACACTTCTTGTAATGTATGCAAGATGCGCATAATTATCAGCGGACTGCAAGAACCATGAGGGGTTTCTAATTGCCTTGTGGAAAATAACAAAGAATATTGCAGTAGAGATACCAGCAGTTACTAAGAGAAAGACTCCGTTTAGAGAGTCCTTCTCGCCAAGGTTTGCATGAGATTGATTTTCCTGGATGGGTCTGATTTTCTGAATAAGATACGCAAGCCCAGCAGCAATCAGAATAAAAAGACCAACGCCTCCCAAAAGCGGCGTTACACCTTTTAGACCCAGAGGGTAGATGGCAATTCCAGAAAAGCCAATAAGGCAGACCGAAATAAGCGGAGCTACCACAAGGGATGTCATTCGTTTAGTGCCAAGAGCACGAGAAAAAAGATATCCCGGTACATAACAAAGAACCAGTACAACTGCTACGGCTAAAGCAAACTGTCTCCACATATGTAAGTTTCCTTATTTAGTGGCCATTACCAATTAGACGAGCTGAGCCCAGCGCTTTTTACCTGCCTGAAGAAGGGCTTTCTCAAGAACTGCTGGTTCAACCTTATAGGTCTTTGCTGGATGAGGCTGCTGGTTAATCTTAATGCCACCACCATCAATGAGACGACGAGCCTCACCGTTACTTGAAGCAATCTCTACTTCAACCAAAACCTTTGGTAGGTAGATGAGACCATCTTCATCCGCTTCGAGGGAAATTGCAAACTCTTTGACATCGTCAGGAACCTCATTGTTCTTAAACTGAGCATCAAAGGCCGCCTGAGCCTTAAGACCTTCTCCCTCACCGTGATAAAGATCAACGATATTTCTACCAAGAGCACGCTTGAGCTGGTAAGGATCGGCGGTACCGTCCTCAAAGCTCTTATCGATAGCATCAAGCTCATCAATAGAGAGCGTAGAGCAAAGGCGGTAGTACATTGGAATAATCTCATCGGTGATAGACATAACCTTGCCAAACATATCATTTGGCTCATCAGTCAGTCCAATGTAGTTGCCATAAGACTTACTCATCTTCTTGGTGCCATCAGTACCCACAAGAAGAGGCATGGTAAGCGCAATCTGCGGCTCCATGTCCATATCACGCATAAGATCACGGCCGGCAAGCAAGTTGAAGATCTGGTCGTTTCCGCCCATCTCTACGTCTGCCTTGATAACAACAGAATCATATGCCTGAAGAACAGGGTAAATGAACTCATGGAGCGCAATGGGCTGCTGATTACGGTAGCGATTAGAGAAGTCTTCTCGCTCAAGAATACGAGCAATGGTGAACTTGCTCATAAGGCCAAGCATTGTCTCAAGGTTCATAGGCTTAATCCAGTCACCGTTATGAACAACGGTAGTTCTCTCTGGATCTAAAATCTTCATTGCCTGGTTAACATAGGTCTCTGCGTTGGCATCTACTTGCTCTGCAGTGAGCGGAGGACGGGTAGAGTCACGCCCAGAAGGGTCACCAATCAGTGCGGTACCACTACCAATGATTAGCGTGACATTATGGCCAAGGTCCTGGAACTGGCGCATCTTGCGTAGAGGAACCGCGTGTCCCAGATGCAAATCAGGACTTGTTGGATCGACGCCAAGCTTGATATTAAGAGGAGTGCCCTTCTTGAGTTTTTCTTTTAGACCATCCAAAGGAACAATCTGCATAGTTCCTGAAGTAATAACACGGAGCTGTTCTTCTACTGAAAGCACTCTGTATCCTCTCAACGCAAGCCTGTTAAACCATATAGTTACTGCTACAAATAGTATCAATCAAAAATGTTATCTATCAGAATACAACAGAGTTGTAACTCTTTATTCACTGAAACATAAATATCAGACTATAATAGTGAGAGCTATGACAAGGAGGCTCAATGGGTATTAGAACCCGTCGTGCACGGAAACACGCAAATACACATGCCGTAGGTTTTGGCGTTGCTGGATTCTTTGGCTTTATGGCTCTTCTCGCGCTTGCACTTGCACTTTCTTTGGGTGCAGCTGTTTCTTCATGGCTCGAGGACCTGCCAGATTACAACTCTGCTGATGCCTACCTGGTAGCAGAGCCTACCCGCGTTTATGACTCCAAGGGTAACGACATTGCTGACTTCTATCTGCAGCAACGCCGTTCCGTTACCCTGGATCAGATTTCTCCTTATGTTATTCAGGGCACCATTGATACTGAGGATAAGCGCTTCTATTCCCACAGCGGTATTGACCCCTGGGGTATTGTCCGCGCATCTGTTGGCTCTTTGTTTGGTGGCGGCGAAGGTGCTTCCACTATTACACAGCAGCTTGTTCGTAACACTGTTCTTTCCAACGAGCAGTTTGAGCGTTCTTTGAAGCGTAAGGTCCGCGAGGCTTACATCTCTATTCAGATGGAGAAGAAGTTTACTAAAGACCAGATTCTTAATATGTACCTCAACACCATTTACTACGGTAATGGTGCCTACGGTATTGAGGCTGCAAGTATTATCTACTTTAACAAGCATGCAAGTGATTTGACTCTTGCTGAGGCTGCAACGCTTGCTGGCCTTCCAAATGCTCCTTCTGCCTATGACCCAACTGTTAATCCAGAGGCAGCAAGAGAAAGGCGTAATACCGTTCTTGAGCGTATGCTTCGCGCGGGCGATATTACACAGGAGCAGTACGATGAAGCTGTTGCTGAGGACTTAGTACTTAACCCTGGTACTTTGACCGACAACATTGGCCAGTTCCCTTACTGGACTGACTACATTCGTAGCCTGCTTCAGGAAGACTTTGATAGCGATACTATTCTCCAGGGTGGATTGCGTGTTTATACTACACTTGATCCTGACCTCCAGAAAGATGCTGATGAGGCTGCTAGAAGGCGTATTGCTGAGCTTGGCAACCCTCGCCTGGGCGCTGCTTTGGTTTCCATTGATCCTCAAACTGGCTACATTAAAGCAATGGTTGGTGGACAGGATTACTCAAAGAGTCAGTACAACATTGCAACCAGTAGTAACCGTCAGATGGGCTCCAGTTTTAAGATGTATACGCTGGTAGCAGCCCTTTCTGAGGGTATGAACCCAGAGATTGTTCTTAACGGCAACTCCCCTATGCAAATTACGCCAACCTGGTTGGTTAAAAACGCTGGCAACTACAGCTACGGTGCAATTACCCTGCGTCAAGGTACGGTTTACTCGTCCAACACTGTTTACGCACAGGTTGCTGAAGCTATTGGTATCGATAAGATCCTTCAGACGTGCTATGCCATGGGTATTCGCACTCAGCTACAGCCATACCTGTCTACCACTCTTGGTTCTCAGGGCGTAACCCCTATTGAGCAGTGCACAGCATTTGCAACGCTTGCTGCAGGCGGTGTTCGTCGTGATGCTGTAGCAATTACACGCATCGAAGACCGTAACGGAAACGTTATCTACGAGCACAAGGACAACCCAGTTCAGGCAATTAGCCCAGCTGTTGCTGCAGCTGCTACCGATGTTCTGAGCGGCGTTCTTACCTCTGGTACTGGTCGCTATGCTTACAACCTGAAGACCTTCAACCAACCAGTTGCTGGTAAGACGGGTACTTCCGATAACTCTGAAGACCTTTGGTTCTGCGCTTATACTCCACAACTTGCAACAGTAGCTTGGTGCGGATATCCAGATAGTCGTGACCCTGTTATCATCGGCGGTGGAGAGTCCTCTACCTTTGTTACTGCTCAGTATGTTTGGGCGTACTACATGAACGCAGCTCTCTCTGGTGTTGCTCGTGCTGAGTTCCCAAAGACTACCGAAACTATCTCTTACAAGCCTGATAGCTACTGGAAGTTTGTTGGCGGCTCTGCTTATAACAAACAAAAACAGGAAGATAACGACGAAGAGGAAGAAGAAGAGGAAGAGGAGGAAGAGGACGATTCAACCACTACTCCTACTACTCCTACCACTCCTACCACTCCAGCCACTCCTGGTACTGGTACTGGTACTGGTACGGGCACCGGAACAGGAACGGGCACTGGAACTGGAACGGGCACTGGAACTGGAACAAGAACTCCATAAACCTCTGGTTTATCTACAACAAAAAGGAGTCTGCACTAAGCAGGCTCCTTTTTCTTTTTGAATGAGGTGTGCTTTTGACGGGTTTCTCGCTAAAAGATTTGTGTTTTATAGAACGCTCTCTACGTTGCCAAGCTGCGTAATGATGCGCATCACGTCTGCAGCGTGCTCAGTCTTATCCACAATCATCAAAACGGTATCGTCACCGGCAACGGTGCCAACAACGTGGTCAAGCTCAACGTCATCAAGGGCAAACGCAACGGCTGATGCAGTGCCTGGATGGCATCGAATCACAATAAGATTCTCTGCTGCCGTAGCCCCAACCACAAACTCAGAGAGCATTTTCTGCAAATGCATATCTTCAGAAAGCACATAGGCGCCCTCGGGAAGCTTTTGCAAATCCATTTCTGCAGTATCACGAGAAACGGTTGCTTGAGTACAGGCAAAGCCACGACCTTTAAGCATGTCAACAAGATCGCGCTGTGTGCGGATGGACTCGCTGCGAACAAGCTCACGAATCACGTCCTGTCGAGCATTTCTATGCTTCACGACGCCTTCTTTCCTTATACGACTCGCTAACTTTGAAAACAAATGATAGTGAATAAAAGAATATACTTAATCAACCCTTATGCGCATGCCAAACCGCTAAACGGTGCAAATAACCCGCTCGTCGGTCGGAATATTGCATTCACCGTTTTCTAAAAGTATTTATACACTTCTCGCCGTATGATTCATCATGAGTGAAACTATTTTTACGGCTTGGAGGCCACCATGCCCCTGAATGATTCACCTGATAGAAGACAAGGCTCCTACGGAGATCCTGCAATGCGTCGCCGTCCTCCACAAAATGGCCGTCCTTCTCGTGATGGCGGTATTTCTGATAGGCAGGCAAGACGTCGCAAGAGAAATACCCTTGGTTCGCAGGCAGTTCTCTTTAAGAGACAGTCTCTACTACATCGCATTGATTCTCGTACGAGAACCTATATTGTCATTGGTCTAGCGGTCATCGCGGCGCTTTTACTGGTCTTTATTGTGTCGAGCTGTGTGCGTGGTTGCGCTAAAGAATCTACTCCAGAGGTAGAGGCTAACTCCGTTGATTCTCGTGTTGCTGTGGGAACTTCAGAAGAGCTGACCAAAGCGCTTGCAGCCAAGCTTGATCAGAACAAAAATCTTGCGTGGATTGCAGAGCACGCCGATAGATACAGCGATAAGAGCCTCATTGAGCTAGCACTCGCCCACCCTGAGGCTATTGATTTTGTTGCAAACTATCCCGATTCTGACGGCAAAGCCAAAACCTACGACGATTCAATCACCAAAGGCACAGCTCCTCAGCTCTATACCTGGGACTCCAGGTGGGGTGGAGTCTCGTATGCCGGTTCTGTAATTGCCACCAAGGGCTCTGGTCCCACTGCACTCTCTATGGCTTACATGGGCCTTACCGGAAAGAATAACTGGACTCCAGCAGATATTGCGGGCGCTGTTGAAACCGCTAAGGCAAGCGACACCGACTCTGGAATGAACAGATCATTTCTCGAGAAGAACTTAGCTAACCTTGGTCTTACCGCTGATAGCTATAACATTTCTGCCGACAATATCACCACGCTTCTAGATGCTGAAACCTTCCTGCTTGTTGAGGTTAAGGGCAATAAACTGAGCTCTGATGGCGATCACTGGATTTTGGTAACCAGCAAGAACGATGACGGCACCGTAAATGTCCACGACCCTCTGTCCCCTGAGGTAAGCGCACGTCCATGGGCGGCAGAAACTATTGCCAGCGCTGCAAATGCCCTGTACACCGTGACGGTAAAGGCCGCGGAGTAAAAAACCCAGCATCCACAAAAGGTGAATGCTGGGCTGGACGGGTTTCTCGCCAAAGGACTGCGCGGAGAAAGACGCTTTTAGGGGTAAAGGCGAACTATGAAAGCACCTTCTGTGCAGCCTCGATAAGCTCAGCGATGCGTGCCTCGGCCTCTTCGCGAGTTTTGCCGTTGGCAAAGAGGTAAGACTTGACCTTTGGCTCAGTACCAGATGGACGGAAGATGACCTTGTTATCGCCCTCAAGCCTATACTCAATAACGTTAGAAGCTGGCAGCGTCTGAGGAGCCTCTTTCTGCAGGCCCGAAACGCGAGGCATTTCTGCGCACTCAGCATAGTCAGTTACGCCAACAACCTTGTAATTGCCCACCATTTCCAGTGGATTCTTACGCAGGCCACTCATAATCTGAGCCATCTTTGCGGCACCCTCAGCACCTGGGTAAGCAGCGTTGACAACGCCATTGAGGTAGTAGCCGTAGCGCTGATACAGGGCATCCATTGCCTCGTAGAGGTCCATGTTGCGAGCCGCGTACCAAGAAGCCATTTCAACGCAGAGCATGGTGGCAACAATAGCGTCCTTATCGCGAGCATGGGTACCAACAAGATAGCCGTAGGACTCCTCAAAGCCCATGAGGAAGCGATTCTCCTCGCCGGCATCCTTGAGCTGGTCAATTTGGTCGCCAATGTACTTGAAGCCCGTGAGCACACGGCGCATCTCAAAGCCGCGGGCACGTGCCAAGACGTCGGGCATTGCAGAAGATACGATGGTGGAAACAGCTACCTTATCCTGGGGTTTCTCGCCACGCTCTTCAGCCATGGTAAGGAGCCAGTCCATAAGCAGGACACCCATCTCGTTACCGGAAAGCAGCACGTAATCGCCGTTATGAGGGATTGCAGTACCCATACGGTCTGCATCTGGGTCAGTTGCTACCAGGAGATTTGGCTTTACCTTGTCAGCAAGCTTGAGGCCCAGCTCAAGTGCCTCACGGAACTCTGGATTTGGATAGGAGCATGTGGGGAAGTTTCCGTCTGGCTCTGCCTGCTCTGGAACAACGTCAACGTCATTGACGCCAATCTCCTTGAGAATGCGCGTGACACACTCCATGCCTGTACCATTGAGCGGCGTGTATACAACCTTGTAGCCGTCGGCAGCCTTAAATCCTGGAATAGAAACACGCTTGATAGCCTCAATAAAGTTGTCCAGAACCTCTTCTGGAGTCCAAATGATCAAGCCCTTCTCCAGGCCTTCTTCAAAGTCCATAGGCTTGACGTCAAAAGGATTGACGCGTGCGATGTTTGCAGAAATCTCAGCCGCTGCCTCATCCGTAATCTGGCCGCCGTTATCGTTGTACACCTTATAGCCGTTATAAGGCGCAGGGTTGTGACTTGCGGTAAGTACGATACCTGCGGAAGTCTTGAGGTAGCGGACGGCAAACGAGAGCGTTGGGACAGGCTCAATACGTGGGTAGACATATACACGGATGCCATTAGCTGCCAAAACACCAGCTGCAACCTTCTGGAAATCCTCACCCTTGAGGCGAGAATCCCTTGCAAGAGCCACGGTAGGATTTTGATAGTGAGCGTTGAGGTAATCCGCAAGGCCCTGGGTTGCCTGAGCAACAACGTAGACATTCATGCGGTTGGTGCCAACACCAATGGTGCCACGAAGACCAGCTGTACCAAATGCAAGTGAGCGATAAAATGCATCGTAGAGCTTATCTTCTGCTTCTGGTTTTGCAAGCTCTCCGAGCTCTTTTACCAGGTCTTCTTCGGTGACGTTTGCACGCCAGGACTCAAATGTTTCCATAACTTTTGCATCCATAATGACTCCCAAACCTTAAACAGCTCTCTGTATTTCTTAATAAAAGATACTACGCGTATTTTAAGCGAAAAATAACAGATGATTGGGGACATTATGTATGAACTTCCGCTCTTCGGTGAGTGGAGGGTGGTGCGGGCTGCAGACGCGCTGCTCACAGCCACGCAAGGCCGAGAGGCGCCTCTGGGGAACACGCACGGCCGAGGGGGCGCCTCCGGGGAACACGCACGGCCGAGCGCCCACGGGTTCTTGATGTATTTTCTTCTCCCCAACCATTTGGCGAGAAAAACATGGGAAAATATTGCAACAGTATGTATTCAATTCCTACGGGCGAAAGGTGTCCCGATGTCTCAAGAACTTGAGTTCTTTGCAACGTGTCCAAAAGGCTTTGAGAAGCTTCTTGCACAGGAACTAGACGGCCTGCGCATCAAAAAGGTGCGTCCTCTTGGCGGACAAGTTGCGTTTTACGGCTCACTTGCCGATGCTTACCGCGTCTGTTTATGGTCTCGCCTCACGTCTCGCGTCATTTTGGTGCTTGATCGCGTTGGTGCTGCAACTTCAGACGCTCTCTACGAAGACCTCTCCCACATTGCTTGGGAAGACCATATTGGTCCACATGCCACCATTGCAGTGAGCGCTCATGGTACAAATGACCAGCTCAGAAACACAAACTTTATTGCTGTCAGAACAAAAGACGCTATTGTAGACCGACTTGCAGCAAAGCGCGGAAGCCGTCCTATGGTCAACACGCTTGCACCTGACGTGACTATTGTCGTGCGCGTGTCACGCAACCGTGCCACGGTTGGCATCGATCTTGCTGGTGAGGCGCTCTTTAAGCGCAGCCTGACTGGCGGTCGAGGGCCGGCACGTGAGTTTGCGCCGCTCAGGCTGGACTACGCTGCTGCCCTTCTGTACCTGCAGGCGCAAACTGCCGCGAGTACACCGCTCTTCTCGCCAGACGCGCCGCTGCCGGCGCTGCTGTTCCCGGGAGCAGGCGCGCTTGCACAGGAGGCTGCGGGCATGGCGCTGGACGTGGCTCCGGGCATCCTGCGCGCTCGCTGGGGCATGACAGGCTGGGCCGGTCACGACGACGATGCCTGGCAGGATTTGCTTGCCGAGGCAGATGAACGTGCCGAGAAGGGCCAGGAGCGCCAGGTCACACTCTATGCAGCAGATTCTCGCCCAAAGGCTAAGGAGGCTGTGCTCTATACGCTTCGTGCAGGCGGCCTCAAGGCAGACGTGCAGTTCTTGCCAGCTTCTGAGCTACTAAAACATGCGGAGCACTTCACAGGCGTTGTTGCTGATCTCTCGTGGACCAAAGAGGAGCCTACACTCCAAGGTTCTGCTTACGCCACACTTGGACTTTTTGCTGGTCAGGCAAGTACGCTTCTTACCAGCGATACAAATACCGATACGGTACTCAGAGCAACTCCTTCGCAGACACTTTCCGTCTACGTGGGCAACTCCATTGCCACCATGCGCTCCTACCTTGCTGCAAATGCAGAGGGGGCCATTGACGACGCAGCTAAAACCGCTGATGCGTCTGCGAACAGCTCCGAGCTTATCTCCGTTTCTGCAGGCCCCACCGTTATGGTCAACAACCAGCCGGTAAGCGTACTGGTTCCTGCATCCGATCAGTTTGCTGCGCGCCTTGCTAAGGTGGCCAAGCAACGCGCTAAGTGGGCTCGTAAAAACGACGTTTCGTGCTACCGCGTGTACGACGCTGACCTGCCCGATTATGCTGTCAGCATTGACATTTACAAGGGTGCCACAAAGCCAACTACCTGGCTGCAAATCTCCGAGTATGCTGCTTCTAAAGAGATTGACCCAGACCTTGCAAAGCGCCGCCTTCTAGACGTCCTAGCTTTGGCTCCTCGCATTCTAGGCGTACCCAGCTCAAACGTAAATCTACGAACAAGAACGCGTGCAAAGGGTGGCTCTCAGTACTCTGACGAGGGCAGCGCTGCAGACAACTCCAGAAAAGAAATGCTGCTCATCGATGAGGGCGGCCTACTCTTTGAGGTCAACTTTGCCTCAAGGCTGGACTGTGGAATCTTCCTAGACCACCGCGATACACGCGCAGAGATTCGTGAGCTCATGAAAAGTGCCGGACCTGCTAAGAGCTTCCTCAACCTCTTTGCCTACACAGGTACCGCTACCTGCTACGCAGCAGACGGTGGTGCACTTCACTCCACAACCGTTGACCTCTCCAAGCCTTCGCTCGAGTGGGCCAAGCGCAACATGAAGCGCAACGGTTTTGACGGAGAGGAGCACGAGTTTGTCCAGGCAGACGTCCTGTCTTGGATTACCGAGATGCGTCACACCAAAAACCGCTGGAACGTTATCTTCTGCGACGTCCCGACCTTCTCCAACTCATCGCGCATGAGGCAGAGCTCGTTTGATGTCCAGAGAGATCACGCTGAGCTCATCATTGGCATTTCTCGCCTTCTGACTCGCGGTGGCGTTGCCATTTTCTCGTGCAACCTGCGTACCTTTAAGCCAGATGTCGAGAAAATCCAGCGAACTGGCGTCGACATTGAAGACATAACAAGTGAAACTATTCCGGAGGACTTCTCAAGAAATCAGAAGATTCACCATGCATATAAAATCTCGAGAAAACCGCGGGAAAATGAGTAAATTTTTCCGCTTGCAGACAAAATAAGTACGTTTGTACATTCGTCTAGTTATAACTAGGTATATGGACTAACATATGATGACGAACTGTACTAATCATCTATTGAGAGGATTAATGGATGAATACAAGTAAAGCTGCATTTCATGCGCTTTTCTCTAAGGACAAAGCCAAGAAATCAACTGGCATTCCTCTAAGTGCTGGCATGGTACTTGTTACCCTTGGCATCGTCTACGGTGACATTGGCACTTCTCCAATGTACACCATGAAGGCAATTATCGCTGGTAATGGTGGACTTCTTACCATGAGCACCGATGTTGTTTTGGGTGCTCTGTCCCTCATTATCTGGACGCTGACACTCATTACAACCGTTAAATACGTCATGGTTGCAATGAAGGCAGACAACCACAATGAGGGCGGAATCTTTGCGCTCTACAGTTTGGTTAAAAAGTGCGCCAAATGGCTGATTATTCCTGCCATGATTGGTGGCGCAGCTCTTCTTGCTGACGGTATTTTGACCCCAGCTGTTACGGTAACCACCGCTATTGAGGGTTTGCGTACTATTCCTGCAGCTCATGCTATTATTGGTGATAATCAGCACATTGTTGTCATGATTACCATCATCATCCTCTGCACCCTCTTTGCCTTACAGAAGGCAGGTACTTCTACCATTGGTAAGGCCTTTGGCCCTGTCATGACGCTTTGGTTCTTGTTCTTGGGTGCCATGGGTGTTATGAACATGCTTGCTGACATTAGCGTTGTTCGAGCTCTTAACCCAGTCCGCGGCATTCTGTTCCTCTTTGATGGCAAGCTCAATGCAGCTGGTCTCATGGTTTTAGGTAGTGTCTTCCTTTGTACCACTGGTGCAGAAGCACTTTATTCTGACATGGGCCACGTTGGCAAGAGCAACATTTACGTAAGCTGGCCTTTTGTTAAGGTCTGCTTGATTCTGAACTACCTTGGACAAGGCGCGTGGATCATCACTAACCACACCAACGAGAGCTTCAACGCAATCAAAGACCTCAATCCTTTCTTTGAAATGCTTCCTGGTCAGCTTAGACCATTTGCCGTTATTCTCTCTGCGCTTGCTGCAATTATTGCCTCTCAGGCACTGATTACTGGCTCTTACTCCATTGTCTCTGAGGCAATTAAACTTGATCTTATGCCTCACATTAAGATTAACTACCCCTCCACAACAAAGGGCCAGATTTACATTCCACTTGTAAACAACATCATGTGGGTTGGCTGCATTGGCGTTGTACTTCTCTTCCAGAGCTCTGAGCACATGGAAGCAGCGTACGGTCTTGCAATTACCGTTACCATGCTCATGACCTCAATCCTGCTCTACACCTACCTGGCTGTTATCAGAAAGCGCCTATGGGCGGCCATTCCATTCATTCTTTTCTTTGGTGCTATCGAGGCTATGTTCTTCTTCTCAAGCCTTACCAAGTTCTTCCACGGCGGCTACTTTACCGTTCTTATGGCTACCGCAATTTTTGTGGTCATGTTTGTCTGGCGTCGCGGTACCGCTGTTGAGAGGACGCAGAGCGTTTATCTCCCCGTAGATAAATACATTGACCAGCTCCGTAGCTTGAGCCACGATGCGGACTATTCAACTCTCGCTGATAACCTGGTTTTTCTTACTAATGATTCATCCTTTGACAAGCTGGATCGAGACATCCTCTATTCCATCTTGGATAAGCGTCCAAAGCGTGCTAAGGCCTACTACTTTATTAACATCTCGCTGACAGACGATCCAAATACCCGTGAGTTTATCGTCAATGACTTTGGTACAGACTTCCTGTTCAAGATCACCCTGCGTCTTGGCTTTAGGGTAAACCAGCGTATTAACACCTATCTCTATCAAATTGTTGGTGATCTGATTAAGAACAACCAGCTTGCTCCACAGAATCACAAGTATTCCATTTACAAGGAGCACTCCGAGATTGGTGACTTTAGATTCTGCTTGCTGCGTAAGGTACTAGCTCCAGAGACTGACATCAACGGTTTTGACGCTCGTTGCCTTGAGCTTAAATACTTTATTCGTCGCATCTGCGGATCTCCTGCTCGTTGGTATGGTCTTGAGAACTCCAACATTGTCTTTGAGTACGTTCCTCTGTTCTCCAAGGTTAAGCGCGGGCAGAAGCTTACTCGTATCACGCTTGATGACGCAGCTCAGACGGGTTCTATGCCACTTGTTGAGGCTCCTATGAAAGAGCGTATTGCAGAGATTGAGGAAGATGAGGACATCTTCGCAGAGGCTCTGCACAAGGAGCGCGTTGAAAACGCAGCTACCGTTGCAGACTATGTTGGTGGCGATACCGCTAGCTTCCGTCCTCTTAAGCTTGATGAAGAAGAGGTTGATGAAGATGTCTTTGAGGAGCAGCAGGACATCAATCACTAGGCCTAGCGCGTAGTAGTTTTACTTCTCACAACAAAAGCCGACAGATTGTATCTGCCGGCTTTTTCTTTAAACAATATGTCTCAAGCAAAACTTTAAAGCGAAAACTCTGAAACGTTCCGTTTCCAGCACCAAGTGCTTACTCCCCCAGTGCCCACGTAAGGAATCGCGAGAAACCCGCCTCATCGTTAGTCAAAGTGATATAAGCTGCAGCCTCAAAATCTTCACGACGAGCGTTAGCAACTGCCGTACCCATTCCTGCGGCGGAAAGCATAGCAACATCATTAAGCGAATCGCCAAAAGCTGCAGCATTATCCGTTGAAATGCCAAGATGATTGCAGAGCCACTTAAGTGCAGCACCCTTTGAAGTGCCGTCGGCCAGGATTTCCATTCCCATACTCATGGAAGCTGTGCCACTGAGTCCCTTTACCGAAGCTACAGCATCTGCTACAAGTGCCTGGTACTTCTCGCCTTCTGCAACAGACCAATAGGAACCAAGTCGCTCAATGGTAGTTACACTATCAATAAACTCCTCAACGCTTTGGTCAAAGGGAGTACGCGAGCGTTGCATAAATGCCGCATGATCTGCGGGAATACCCAGCTGAGAGATAAGATTGTGCCTTGAGCGCTCCAGATAAACACCACCGTCTGCAAAAATATCAAAAGTGACAGGAAGGTCTTTAAGCTTTTGATACAACTCAAGCGCCTGCTCCTTGGTAACAGTAGACTCGTGCAGTACCGTCTGTGTAGAAAGATCTCTGATAACGGCACCGTCACAAGAAACCACATACTTAGAAGCAGGATGATTCACAACCTCTTTTGGCAGCACGTTAAACGCACGTCCAGAACAAGGCACAAACGGGATGCCTAGTTCAGCCAGGCGGTCCAGCATTGCCATGTTGTTATCATCAAGAGATTTATCGGTATGGAGAAATGTCTCATCCATATCGGAGAAGACGATTTCTACTTTCAGATTTGATGCATTTTGGTTAAGCCAAGACTGCTTCTGAGCAATGAGTTCTTCAGTTGAAAGCTCTGACAAAACACTACCTCTTTAAGGACGATACATAAACGTGAAGACCTCTTCACGCTGCATGTTAACCTGTACACCAAGCTTTTCTGAAACAGCATCAAGGCGTTCTTTAAGACTCAAGAAAGACTCAGCATCCTGAAGTTCGATCAGCATGGTCATGGTAAAAATACCAGACAAAATAGTCTGGGCGATATCTAAGATGTTGGCATTTGACTCGGCCAAAGTGGTAGAAATTGCTGCAACAATTCCTGGGGCATCGCTGCCCAAAACAGTAACAACAGCACGATTTGCAGATGTTTCTGAAGTCATAATTTCCCATCTCTTGAACGGATGGGTTAATTGTACTCTATGCCTTTCCAATTTCTACGCCATAGCGTGAGCTAAAGACCTTTTGAATCTCGTCAACGGAACAATTTAGCGCTGTAATAAGCTCGTACAAGCCACGATTACTAGCCATCTTAAATATTCTCTCGTGAGAAACAGGTGGTTTCTTGTTGAGCGAACGCGCCTTATCAATACGAGCTCTAAATGTTTTAGCAATACTAATGGAGTCTTTACAAGAACCTTCTCTGATGGCATGTCTAAAGTGAGATTCTTCAAGAGAGGCGTTGTGGATGTGAAAGGTAATGAGTTCAATTTGAGGATACATATCAACAAGATTTGTAGCCTCATCACGCGTCATAAGATCACGAAGTCTGAACTCTTGATCAAGAGGAAATATAATCTGAACAGGGTGTTTTTGTCCAATAGGAGACAAAATGTAGGCCGGAGTAGGCTCCGAAACTACATTTTCAACAAGACATACGCCCTGACCCGGGTGAACGCAAAACTCTCCAACAGCTCGCATAACACCACTCCTCTCGGATAACGATAGTATATCATGAGAAGTTCGTTATACGCTAATGACCTGCAATTTTATAAAGCGTTGCAGGTCATTCAATAACATAACAATATTTTATATAAGGAATCTAATCAATCATCGTGATGGACTCAATGACAGGCTGCTCTGAAGCAGGAATTGTTCCGTTTGAATCGGTGGGTTTCACACCTTTACAAATTGCATCAACAACATCCATTCCACTTGTTACCGTGCCAAATGCAGCATAGTTTCCATTCAGAGTTGAGTTATCTGCCTGCATGATAAAGAACTGTGAGCTTGCCGAGTTAGGATCTTGAGCACGCGCCATGGAAATAGTTCCACGTGTATGCGAGATGTTATTCTCGACACCGTTTTTGGTGAACTCACCCTTGATTTTGTTCTCGGATCCGCCCGAGCCGTTGCCCTTAGGATCTCCACCTTGAATCATGAAGCCGTCAATAATACGATGGAACGTAAGGCCGTTATAGAAGCCTGATTCGGCAAGATGAGCAAAGTTGGAGACCGTAATAGGTGCAACATTTGCGTTAAGAGTTGCCTCGATAGTGCCGTAATCCTTCACCACAATGCGAACGTGATGGATCCCCTTTGCATAAGGGTCATCCGCTGCTACGGAATCAATGTAGCCCTTGTTTTGCGAGCTCTGAGACTGCGTTTGTTGTGTCTGCTGCGATTGCGATTGCTGCGATTGTGAACTTGCCTGAGACTGAGACTTATCAGCACCTCTAAAAAGAGAGAAGAATATTGCTCCTACCGCAAGCACAACGATGACAATAACACCGTACAGTCGGCGATTCTTTGTTTGAAACACGCTCTGTCCTCCCCTTTAAGCGGATGCGCTCGAGACAATCCAAGACACCAGATTGGCGGTTGCATTGCCTGTTCTCTCGGCAAGAACGTGACCCTTATCCCAAACAAGCGTGTAATCAACATTGCTCACGCCCGAGAAATGCTTTAAAGACAGACCCAGGTTAAACGAGGTGCAGATTGAGGTATCAGTATTCTGGGCACCCTCATTAATACGCCAATAAGGAGCAACCGATGCTGACTGATAACCCTTGTAAGATGCGCTGGTAAAGTACAGAGGATTAAACATATCCACACGAGTTGGAATGTCATTCTCCAGCGTGTCAGCCTTATTCAAATCAGAGGACCAGTCATTGGCGTAGCTGGACTTCCAATCAGTAAGCTTCATATACGTATCAAGGTTCTTTTTGATGAGGTCAGCTGTCTGCTCATCAAAATGCAAGGTACTTTGCTCACCAACGCCAAATAGCTGATTTGCACGAGTGCTTCTATCAGGTGCATCAAAAGCTCCAACAGGAAGTGAAGCACCTCTCAGAGCGCGCGAGAAACCCCTCAAGTTCTCAAGTTCAACGCTCTGACGGCGAAGGTTATATACAACCCAAATAGACTCAGAGTTCAGAGAGCCAAAATAGTGCTCAGCAGTATCGTAAATAGTAGATTGAACCTGCTGAGTGGCAGGAGTTGCGTTGTCTGTACCACGAACTGTTGCCAGATTTGGATCACCTGGGAACGTAGGTTCTTCTAAGCGCTGAGGTGTAGAGGTGTAAGGGAATGCGTTGTCCTTAACAAAGTTATTTGCAGAGGTCTTAAGCTCATTGAGAAGAAGATCTGCATATGATCCAGCGGTATAGACACCAGAGTTAGTCTCATCAAGACCGACCTTGCTGTCATTGCTGTCGAGAAGATCCATGTTGTTGACAAATGAAGCGTATGCGCCAGCAAGATCTTGCGAGAGAGGCTGTGTCCAAACACCTTCAGCACGAGAGTCTGTTGCATCAGCATACTGACCAGCTGACCATTCGTATGCTGCGTCTGCAAGGTCGTACGATGTCGCAGGACACCATGAAGCGCTGCCGTAAATAGAGTCTGAGAGCTGCTCGCCCTTCTCGCTATGTGTAGCAGCGCCAACCGCCTTAAGGTATGGCGTATACAGTGGAGAATCTCCCGAGGTGCCTAGCACTGCGCTGAGACCACCGCCGGCCGCAAAGCCAAACACAAAAATCTTTGATGTATTGCAAGGAAGCAGCTCATGGTTGTAGCGCAAGTACCTGATAGCAGCCTTGAGGTCTACTGCCGGCCAAGGCGATCCACCTGCGTAAAGCTCGTCCGAGCCTGTAGTTGAATCGTAACCAGCACTTCTGCCGCGGAAACCTGCGTATACGTACACACAACCAGCCTCAAGGTACGGTGCAAGGCCTTCGTATGAGTAACTTGTAGGAGCGCTCTGAGGGGCGAGCGTTGCTGTGTTAATAGGCATGACGATTGGCGCGGTACTTGCGGTGAAGCTGCCTACAACGGCCTTCTCGCTCACCTCACACTCGTACGTAGAGCCATTCTTCTTTCCCGAGAAATACTTTCCAGGAACAAAAACCGAGAGAGTGTTTACCGACTTACTTGCAGGCTTAGTGCAGTACTGAATGCCCAGCTGATAGTAGCAGTCGTTATCCTCGTCATAGCTCCACTGGGTCATGTCCAGCTTGAGTGACTTGAACTCTTCAAGGTCCACGTTAGATGCAGGCTGATTCGTATCATCAGATGTCCTTGCTTGCGGAGTACATGCGGCCAAGGTACCCGCAGCTCCCAAAGCAGAAAGGGACAAGAATTCTTTTCTCGTAAAGGCCATAATTTCCCCTCGAATAGTTTATTCAGTGGAGGCAGCAACGACCGCTGACCTAGTTCAAGCTAGACAATCTATTGTACCAATTTGCAAACGTGTATGCTTAAGAGCAAGCGTTTAGAGAAACGAGTTAACATGCCAAAAGTTGTCAACTTCTTTGACCTCATTCATCTCAATGAAAGGCTCGAACAACAGGGACTTTTAAGCAAAATCCACCTGCGTGACACATGTGGTAAGCAAACTCTCTGGATAGAACTCCCCTCTAGCGAGAAACCCGATGAACGCGAGAAAATCGACGGTCAAGAGCTCGAGAAAACAAAGGAGCAAATTGAGGCATTTTTTGCAATAAAGGGTATGACCGTTGAATTTGACCTCACTGGCGGAAAAAATTTCTGGATTGTATAAATTGCCCGCTTGACGAAGCGCTTGAGTCTGTTATAGTAAATAAGCTTTTCGAAGCACCAATGGCTGGGTAGCTCAGTTGGTAGAGCAGGGGACTGAAAATCCCCGTGTCAGGGGTTCGATTCCCTTCCCCGCCACCACGACTTGAATCGGTTCAGAGAGTAATCTCTGAGCCGTTTTCTTTTATCTTTTGATGTAGACGTGGCAAGTAGTAAACAGTAAAGGACGCGCCTCTTTTAAGAAGCACGCCCTTTAACAAGCACATCTTTCATAGGGATCTTGCATTAAAAAATTGGACTAAAAACTATCGATACGTACGCAACGCTTCGATAAGTTCGGAAGCTTCTATACCTAAGGCTTCGGCAAAAGAAAAAACTTCTCCGAGCTTAACGCCGCGCTCACCTGATTCAACCTTTGATATGAATGCTTGATCTCCAGCAAGGTGCTCAGCAACCGCCTCTTGAGTAAGACGTTGCTTCTTTCGCAAATCGCGAAGGCACTGGCCCACTAATCTGTTAGATATCTGCTCCATAAGTGCAGCGTAAAACTATCAACTCAAATATGCCAAAATCGCATATTTTCTTAAAAAAGAAATTCTCCCCGGTTAGTTCACGGGGAGAATTAAAACCTTTAAACGTTGCTTCTTGCAGTGTTTATTGAAGCGTTTATAGCGTTAGAAACCGCCACCGCCACCGCCTCCGCCGAAGCCGCCGCCTCCTCCGCCGGAGAAGCCGCCACCAAAACCGCCACCAGAACTTGAGTTGGAAGAAGCGAGCGCTGCCGTGGAAACAGAGTGAGCAGCTGTAACGCTCTTGGTTACGCTTTCAATCGCATTGGTTCGCATGCCATTTCCATAGTAATACCAGCTATAAACAGGCATAAACTGAGGATCTTTGAGCATCTCTGGCATTGCAACTTTCAGCTGCTCGATAACCTTATCCGCAACACCAAGCGCAACTGCCATAACCAGAAGCCTATTCCAGAGAATGACATCGGTTGGAATTGCTTCATGCAGGTTAGTGAACTCAGTAAGCCACTTTCTTAGCGCACGAGTCTTAGCAAGCGTCTCAACACCCTCTCTATTCATCAAATCGAAAGAGCCAATGTTTACAAGTGCAACCAGACCGGCAATGACAAGAATAAACAGATGTAGTAGTAGATTGGCAAATGAAACATCAGCCATAACACCCATCATGAATGCAGCAGCGGCAACAAGAACATCGACAGCAATCAGAGCACCAAGAATTCCCTTACCGTGGAATGGAATCTTATTTGTTCCATACTTAGCAGCATAGCTAAGCTTGATGGGGCTCTCCCAAGACTCATATGCCTTATTAAAATCTTCTGGATGTGATGAAGCATACTTACCAATTTGTTTCATGGTAACAGTAGTATTTACCTCTCCAGATTCTCCGACCTTATCAAAGATTAGCTTCATTGCCATGATATCAATCTTATTTGACAGTGAACTGCCAGGGTAGAAAGGCTGCTGGCTTTCTGAAAGGTCTTGAACCTTTGTAAGACAATAATCAGACTTCTCCATACCAAGGAAGTTTGTACTAACCGTCTTATTCAAGCTAATGAACTTCGAATCAGAAAGGTGCATAAGGGTTGCTGTCAGAGCGTCTCCCTTAATTAACTCACCGTTGTAAAGCATAGAAAGAACTGCCGGATGATCATCAGATGGAACATCTCTGTAGTAAAGGTCATTAAACTGAGGGGTCATAACCTTTTTGTATTTAATACGCAGCAAGATTGCTGCTACAACGGTAATAGCTGCAAGTACTAATGGTGCATAAAGAATAAGAGCTACCTGAGTTTTTGCAATATCACGCTTGTGATTTGCTTCATCCGCCCACGCTTGTTCCTCAGACAAGATGCTACTCAGCTTATTCTGCTGAATAGGAGCTAGCCCAGAAACCCAATCGGTTGGGAATGTAATGCGAGCTTCCGCAAACTCATCAGTTCCTACACCAGGAACCTTATAGACAACAGCATTGTTAGTAATTTCTACATTTGCGTCCAGTGGACCATGTCCCCAGGCACGAACAGTATCGCCAGCAACTATAGATTGTCCTGAAGGAACAGGAAGATGAATAGTAGCAGTGACATTTCGAGACTCGGAATCCCAACCATCAGATACAAACTTCCAGTACAATTCCGCAGTATCCGACCAATTTGTTACAACATTAGTAATGTCATACTCAATAGTGATATGTGCTGACTCATCATCATGCGCTGAATAAATCTTTAGGTTCAGCATATTGTTTGATAGAGTTGGAACATAATACTCATCTGAGCTGGAATTATTTCCACCAGAGTCTTTACTATAAATCTGACGCGTTCCTTGCCTATCCTGAACGGTAACTGAAGTAACGTTTACTTCAACGTTCTGTCCATTGTATTTATTCTTTCCAACTGGAAGATTCCAATAGACACCATGAAAACTACCATTGAAATAGAATGTACGAGTTTCTACGACATGCAACGTTCCGTCTTTTTGAACCGTCGCATCAATATTTACCGTATCTATTGAAAGGTCGCGCGCAAATGCTTTTGCTGGTGCAATTAGAAACGCAACAGCCAAAAGCATTACGCAAAGCGCAATCCTTACAAACTGGCTCTTTTTAGAAGAGCGAAGCGAAACTTTATACATGAAAACTCCTTTATGTTACTTTCGCAACTCTTCCTAAAAGGATACCACGTACTAATTAATCTGCTGGTGAATATGAGTTATCCAATTCAAACAAAGCAGGTGGCAGTCCTTTATCCCACTCCTCTCCTACTTCTTCGGAAAGCAAATACTCATCAGTTTCTATAAAAGGAAGGCTAGCAATTCTTTTATTTCTTGATGTTTCGAGATTGCATACAAGCGAGCTTGGGCCGCTGAAGTCTAGAAGGCACCCGTAACAAATTCTCATGTCCTGAAACAGCTTTTCTCCGCATCTGGGGCAAATTTTTACGGAGTAGTTTTCTATAACCATAGCGACTCCTTCTTTCAACGTTACTTTCTTCAGTACTTATTTCTTGAATGAGCACTTTCTGACCCACCTCAAACCACGGGAAATCATCAATCGATGGTCTTTCAAATGTGCAATAGGCACCCGCGCAGCTATGAATTTGTTTAGGCTGTACTCGTCTCCGAATTTTTAAAATTTCTCCGTGATCGTCTGCAAATGCAATATCAATCGGATATGTCATTCCAAAAGTATGAACTGAAGAGCACCTCAGAAGTAATACTGGAGGAGCTGTTATCTCGGTACCCAAAAGCCCAACGAACTTTTCAAAGCCCCCTTGTAACAATTCAAAAATCTGTTCAGAATTAGGGACTTCTTCTATCGAAACTTGTACGTTCATTTTCAAATCACAACTCCCGACTTGTAGGGACTAACAACAATTGAGGTTGTATGAGTAAGACATAGAGGAGACTCTAGTGACACTAAAGGGAGACGCAGGGTATGTGGCCAAGGCTTGTACTTAAGAGTTACTTGGTATTTAGGAAAAACAGAGACCATGTTCCCAATCCCCTCCCTTTCTCCCTTCAATGAGACAACAATGTCGCAACTGTCATCACATTTAAGAGCAGTTTTTATTCTTTGAGCTAGGTTTTCTGGAGCATCTTCATTTGCAGAGTGACTAGAAGAAATTCCATGAGCAATAATTTGATCAGCCGCAACACGGTCAAACTTTGAGCACATATCTGCAAACTTAAATAGATTGATTGCAATTAAAGCTACTACCAATACAACTGGAAGTACCAATGCAGTCTCAACAAACATCTGCCCTTTCTGGCAACAAAGAAATTTCATTGTTCTCATGTGCCACCAAACACTTTCTTAACATCAATTTCTAAAGGAATCTCAATATCAAGAACAGGAATAGTCAATTTTGCAATTGTTATTTTGTCAGGTAAATACTGGAGAGAAAACGCACCAAGTGAACGAGCTAAAGCAATCGGGTCTGATGTATTGGGTATTTTCTGGACTAGCTCACGAATCGTTGATTCTTTCTCGAAGCCAGCTTGTTTCAAAATTCTTTCTGTATTAACAAGAACAGGCTTCATTTGTCTTAAATCGCTTGGCTCTAATCCGGCATCAACGACTATTTGTTTCAAAGCACTCTGTAATTTTGAGCCGATACTTCCACCTGTTATTCCGTCAACGTTATCAAGAAATTCTGATAGTTTAGAGGACCAAGAAGTTACGCCATCCCCATATGAGATTAAAAGAGATCCCCACAAACTCATTACTTTATCTATAGCCTGTCCGATAAACCCTCCCCTCCTTTCAACCTGGTCAAAAAAGCTTGAAAGAACGTTATCTGTGGATGAGCCATCTGGGGCAAGTACTGCACCAGATATTGCATATCCTTCTGGAAGAAAAACCGACTGCTCAAGCGTTCCCAAACTTCCTTGGAATTCTGGAGATGAGCCGCCTCTTCTCACAAATGAAATACAACCCCAAGCACCTGGTGGACATAATCTGGGTCTAGCAACCTTCAGAGCATCAAGTGCTTTTTGAAATAAACCTGTTGATTTATCTGCAGCTTCAGACAACTCCTTTTGCAAATCTTTTATTTGTTTTCGCGATGATTCATAAACTTCGGACTCTTCAACTACGATCTTCCAGTAATACTCAAACCCGTTATCAATATTTGTTGAGGCAGATGCCACCCTTCCCACATCATCACTTGTAAAATGACAATGTTGACACTCACGAACCGCTCCAGAATCTAAATCTTGTAACGACGCAAATCCTGCGTTTTCTCCAGTTGCGCCTGGACAAGATCTATGGGCATGAATGGTTTTCTCGCCGTTTTCATAAGTACAAGGCCAAATAGGTTTTAGATACAGGTCTGTTTTCTTTGTCTCCTCTAAGTTATGTGGCAATCGAGGTAAATTCATATCAACCTCGCCGTCAGCTGTTTCTTTATAAAACCCTTTAGAAAGTTCCTGGTGTGCAAAGTTATAAAAAGCTTTTCGTATAGCAGAATCACGCAACTCTTCTGCGGTGCTTCCATTGACAGTTTCTTGATCATATCGAGCTCTGTAGTATGCTCTGGCTCGCTTTAAAGCAATACCAAACGTCCAAGAGGTTGGTGACGGGATAGATGGATTGATATCCCCAGAAAGGCCAGCAAGATGCTCCGCTCTCTCGCGCATAGAATACGGGCCTCCACCACAGTCTGCCTCCCACGCCCTCTTTTTAGATGACTCTGCTTTACTCTGCAACTCTTCAATTTTTCTTGCTATTTCCTGTAATAGCTCGCTCTGCTCTTTTAATTCATCTGCTGAAACATCACTATTTAAATGTCCAAAATTAGATTGCGATTGAGCGGGAAACAAAAGTGCTGATCCTATAAAGTTTCCAGTATCAGTAGAGTTCTTTTGTATACAAGAGCTCGCTGCCATTGCTGCAAAAACTGGAAGCATTTTCTCAGTTGTTTCTAAACCTTCACAAGCTGAAGTAGCAAATTTTTTACGAGCTTCAAGTGTCTTAAAACCTGTATCACACAATTTGGAGCCCGCTGATGCTAAACCTGGAACACACGAAGCCACCAATCCAGCACCAACACACAACAAACCCGACAATCCAAGACTTAAGATGCTCGCATCAATTACCTGCGCAATAGTTGTGTATTTAGCTACGACATTTTCTCCCGCCATGGAAGCAGCATCTGCTATTGACTGAGTTTTGTATGCCCTCGATGAGACCCATGCAACTGATACCAACGCAAATACAAGAGCTAGACATACCAAAAGAGCGCTTGCAAAAGCGATTGACGTAATACCGCCTGTATCGTCTATAAACATGGAAAGTCCAAGCCTTATTTTCTTATGCTTGTCCTTTCCAAAAGGCAATCCAATCTGCATAAGAACCCTCAATCCAATCTGGATACGTGCTAGCAGATAAACTAGATTTCAAAACAATTCCTTGATCATCCGTCTGCCCTGCAAGGAATAAACACCAGCCTATTGGCGGCATTGCTGCCACATGGCCCGTAATTTCAATCAGAACATCTTTTTCTTTTTTATCAATAGAAATATTCCAGTCCTCATCTCCACTCTTATGGAATAGAGGTATCTCCGGTATAGCCTTAAGTCTGCGCTTGATATAGGACTCTATTAACTCAGTATCAGAAGACGTTGTTGCTACTCTTAATCCTTCTGCACAGGCTCCATCCATAACTGTCTTTGTATAGAGAATGCAGATAGGTTCTACAAGCAATGCAATAATCATCAGAATAACTGGAAATAACAGCGCCGCTTCTACTGACGCTTGACCAGTATTCTGTTTAAAACGAGAGAACATCTTTTGCTAAATCTAAAAGAGAGTCATGCATAGTATGTGAAGCAGCTTGAGTAGCCAGTTGAACAACTGCTCCATTTTGCACAAAGTGATATATCACACCAAGAGACGTAATGACAATCAAGCACGAAAATAAAACCAAGGCATATTCAAGCGTTGCTTGTCCTTGTGTATTCTTAACCCCTAGTTTGATTCTTCTAATAGATTCTTTACATCTTGAGTAGAGATATGACATGTTGAGACCCTCCTTATCTCTCCCTGATCAGAAATAGTCACAAGCTCCGACCAATTTCCACCATTAACCAAACAGCTCCATACATTGCCAGCTAGATCTATATATCCGGAATAAACAAGTACACAATCAGCTCTTTGTTGATAGCTCTCTAAAACACTTTGTGCTTCGTCTTGAATGGTTTCTTTACTATCTCTTTGTACGGAATTCTGCTCAAATAAATCTTTTGCAGCTTCATATGAGATTGGCTGTTCATCAGATCTTTTTTCTACCCTAAATTTCTGAGTTTGCGCGTAATCTGAGCTTGTATTTGATGAATCAGTCTGTTTTCTTGGTAAGAAAAGAAACGCAGAAACTAGCAAACATACAGTGGCAATAATAAACACAGAATAAGCGGCAGTGCTTTTCTTACTCATAGAGAATTAATTCCAGAAGTAATTGCTTCCCAAAGTTCAGAAACTTTACCCTTAAAAGCAATGATTGCGACAATTGCAATAACTACAAGTACACCGACCAAAATTGCATACTCTGTAGTTCCTTGTCCTGATTCATCTTCTTTTAAGTCACGAAAATACCTAAAAAATTGATACAAATACATCATCATCTTTCCTTTCTCCTAAGAAGAAAATGCAGGCCCAAGCAAAGGACCTAAAATTGCAAGTAACATTGCTGGAACAATTAACGTTCCCAGAGGGATGAGCATTTTAATTGGAATTTTTTCGATTTCCGTTTCCAGTAAAGAACGTTGTTCATCTCGAAGAACTGAAGCCTGTCTATCTAATATTTCTGCAAGAGGAGTTCCAAAAGTAAGCGCCTCATTTACAACAGTCGCAAAGCTTTTAAGTGAAGGAACTCCCACTCTGGCAGCCATCTGATTGAGAGCTTCTTCACGAGTAGTAGCACCAAGCTTCCAAGTCATATGAGCATTTGAAAGCTCTTTTGATAGCTCGCCTGATTCTCGTAAACAATACAAATCTAGTGCCGAATCAAAAGATAGCCCTGACGACAGTCCAAGAATCAAAATATCAATCATTTCTG
Organism: Atopobium sp.; assembly: GCA_015259035.1. Classification (GTDB taxonomy): domain Bacteria; phylum Actinomycetota; class Coriobacteriia; order Coriobacteriales; family Atopobiaceae; genus Lancefieldella. The sequence continues at coordinate 18,501 of JABZHC010000002.1, read as the reverse complement.
GCATCTCGCGTAGACATGATTTTCTTGTAAACTCTAACTTTGCTCGACGACTCACTCTCCTGAGACCTTTTACACCTCTCATAATTTGCTGGTAATAACGATGAAAATCAAATTGATTCAAATTTACGGGCATAACTAAGACGAGAATGGCTATGCATAACGCAAACGCTAAAGAGCAAGTTAGATCTATCACTTCATTACTCCTTTCATAATGCTTCGAATAATCAAAAGAGCAATACAGTCCATGACCATTGCAATCACTGTGCATATAACGCCCGATGGCGTAAATAAACCCTTTTGAAAGTCTGGTGATAAAAGCGACAAAACAATCAACAGAACAACGGGGAGAAGACATACAATTCGAGCAGATAATCTAACTTGAGCAGTCTTTGTTGCTATAAGTCTTTGATTCTTCTCTTGTAATTCAACTAACTCGGCAGTTTTTTGTAACAGACTCTTAAGCGGAGAGCCCGTTCTGTGTGAAATTACCAAAGCGCTAGCCAGCAAATTAACACCCGGAGCATCCAGTCTCTCTGCCAAGTCTTCAATAGCTTCTTCAATAGGAAAACCGCACTTAATCTGCATGTCTGCAATACAAAAATTTTCTGATACAACACCTTCTGTATGTTTACTGACATATTCAATAGATTGTGAAAGTGTGAGACCTGACCCAAGAGCAACAGCAATAGTTCTAAAAATTGAAGGCATCATATGGGCAATTTCTAAAGCAGTCTGATGCTTAGCGTGTTCATAGAGAAAATAAGGACCTAGAAATAACAAGAGAAGACCGCAAAACAGACCAATTACAGACTCAAATAAAATGCCAAACAGAATTGATGCAGCTATATCACTAATAAAAAACAGTACAAAGGCATCACTGACTAAGGTGATTCCATATTTGTAAAGAAAGCGATTACGTAGCTGTATTGATACATAAGAAAAAGGCTCCCATTTGAGCAGGCTCTGGACAAAAATACTATTGCGCGCAAAATGAAAGAGATAGCCCACATAACCTGTTATTCGTATACTTATTTGAGAGACAGTTTTTTCTTCACCGTTACATATAAAAAAATAAATAATTACTCCAAAAGCACCTCCTGTGATTGTGGAAGTAATGACATCCATGAAGTAACCTCCTTTTTATTGAGTAATCCATCTTTTATGGCGTGATTGATAAAAGAAGGGATTTTTACAAAAAGCCAACTTCTTTTCTGCACGTCAAATGACACCACCTCTTGTACTTCGATTGATCCTGACGAAGACAAAGAAATTTCTGAAACGCTGGTTACATATCGCTTTCCATCGGGAAATCTTTGAGACATAACTATCAAATCAAGTGCAGTTGCTATCTGCTGTTCTATAATTTCTGCAGGTAAGTCCATGCCAAAACGAGCCATTAACACCAGGCGTAATATTGCCTCTTGAGCAGTTCCAGCATGCAGCGTGGTCAGTGAACCATCGTGACCTGTATTCATAGCCTGCAACATATCAATGCACTCTTCACCTCTTACCTCGCCGACTACAATGCGGTCTGGTCTCATTCGAAGCGCATTTCTCACCAATGATCTAATGGTTATTTCTCCTGTTCCTTCTATCGAAGCAGGACGAGCCTCTAGTCTGACAACGTTTGGATGTGAATCAAACTTAAGCTCCGCTGAGTCCTCAATAGTGACAATTCTTTCTGACTTTGAAATTTCACATGAAAGCGCATTTAAAAGCGTTGTCTTGCCTGATCCCGTTCCTCCAACAACAGCGATTCCCTGTCTGCATTTCACAGCCCAAGACAAAAATCTTGCAAGCCATTGAGGCAGTGATTTCATTTCCACTAGTCGGTCCAAAGAAGTAATTTTTCCGGTAAATCTTCGAATAGTTACTGAAGTGCCATTCACCGCAACAGGGCTTGCAACTGCATTGACACGGTCCCCATTCTCAAGACGAGCATCAACAATAGGACTTACTCTATCCAGTCTTCTTCCTAATGGAGACAAAATGCGATCCATAACAATCAAAATCTGCTCTTCTGAATCAAAGACTGTTTTTGATTCAAATAGCTCGCCGTTTTTCTCGTAAAACAGATTGTTGCAGCCGTTAATCATGATTTCAGTAACATCTTTATCATTCAGTAGTGGCTGAATTGGACCAAGACCACACACCTCATTAATTACTTGCTCGATTATTTCCTCGTAGTTAACTGAACTAAAAAGCTCATCCTTCTCTTCATTAACAATTGCTTCACAGGTAACTCTTAGTTCATCTCTTACTCGATCAATATCACTGCCTGTAATGAGAGACGAGACCGTAGAAAGCCCTAATCGAGAAACAAGTTTTTCTTTTAACTTCTTTCTAGCCTTCTGAAACTGTTCTTTTTGAAGTTGTGAGTCATTTTCTTCTTGCGCCTCAATTTGCTTAGCAACGCGTTCAAAGACAAGCATTAACCCACTTCCTTCTTCCTGTTAAACAAACTAAATGGCTTTTTCTCAGGAGTTGCTTGCAGGGCAATTTGAGCCTCGCGCAGCTGGGGCAAAATGCCTAACTCATTAAGGAAATGCGCAAGTACAAAAGAAACCGACTGTGTAAATGAAGTTTCCTCTTGCAACAGCACAGAAAGCTTTCCTTGCTGAATAAGCTCTTGAAACCCTGGTCCGCCTTCAAAAATCCTAAACATCTTTGCAGCTTCAAGACCAACTTCTGCTTTTCCAACAGAAAAGTCCTGTTTAACCCTTGGATTTGCTTTATTTTCAAGTCGGATAATGCGAGTTCTTGCCACTCCAAGACGCACTGCAAGTCCACTGACTTTTGCTAAAGAGTTAATGCATGTAAGAGGGTTCTCTGAAACAATAACCAGCCTATCCGCGCATTGTGCTGCCTGAGCATAGCAATCTGTTGATGCCGTCGTAGTGTCTACGAGCACCAAATCAACCAAACCAGAAACAGCTTGGAGAAAATGACTCACGCAAGGAAATAGAAGCTCTGCCATTTCAGGTTTTACACAAGGACCAAAAAGATACAAATTTTTATGGACACAGGTTGCTTTTTCTAGAAGACTCTCTTTTTCTGAAGGTACATCAGCAACAAGATCAGAGAAGTCTTTTGGCTGCCTAATTCCAAGTTTCTCAAAAGCATTTCCATAAGACAGGTCAAAATCAACTACTGCAACTTTTAAACCCCAAGAAGAAGCAAGTAGCGCCATTGAGGAAACAAGCGTAGTCTTTCCCACTCCCCCTCTTCCTGAAGTGAACGTAAGGATTGGAGCTTTTAGAGTCTTATCAAGAGGAATAAGGGATTGTAGATAGGTATTTAACTCTTGGATACTGGCAACATAATCTGAAGCTTCTGGTAAAGGCTGAGAAAGCCTGTCAGCCCCATATGATTGATATCCTCTTCCAACCTTTACCAGATCCCCTAATTCCATAGGGTCAATTACTAAATCAACTCCAGCCTTAGCTGCTCTAGAACGAAGTGATCCAGAAGCGCCAGACCTTACCAGCACTACACAACGAGCATTTCCATCTTTAACAATTGCAGCCGCTAGATTTATATCCGAAACATCGGAGCCAGTATTGCCAATTAAGACTGAATAATCTTGAGGAGTTGAACAAGCAACAATTGATCTAAGAGATGCTGCCGAATCTGTAAACTCACACCTATTACTAATACCTAAGTACGTAAGAATGGCTCCAATCTCGACGCGTGCGTCAAGACCTACGTATGAGATCCACTTTTCTAACATCACGCTTCACCTCCTGGATTAGTAGACGAATCTGCTTGCGACGCACTGTTGCTGTTTTGGTCGGCTGTTGGAGAAACAGGGTTCTCTGGCTGCACATCTTCACTTGCAGATGATGGGCTTGATTGATTTGTCGTGTCTGATAAATCTTTTGGGTTTTCTTCTTCAACGTAAGAATTGTTGTGTAGTAAGTCCTGAGCATTAATCTTTGATCCCGGAAGAGTAAAGCGGAGTGTTCCTCGAGCATATGCAGAAAGCACAGCAGGAACCTGTTCAGGAGTTAATCCAAGCGTTACAGAAGAAGAGGTGTAAAGAGTACCCTCGGTATCATCTGACAATACCGCAATATCCGAGGCAATACAGGTAATAAGAGAATCGGTGACCTCATACGCTGCAAGTTTTGTACCAGCACTAAGCCTCTCAGCTAATCCGTACTTCTCGCCATGAGAAATAGTGAGACCAACAAGATTTTCTGGAATAGAAATCTGAGATGCGACTGATCGCAGATGAAGAGAAACAACAGGCATGCCAACTCCAATAACAGATGAAACCGTTCGACCCATAACACTTTCTGGATTAGTAATTGCACCCTCGGGAATTAGATCAGAAATCCAGCTTTTTACCTGTGTATTAGAAGATGAGAGAGTTTCTCCGGGCTCTATTTGTTTTGTGGCCACCAAAATTGAAGTAAGTTCTCCGCCGTATTTTTGTATTGCTTCTGCTCGTGATTTCTCTGCATCTGCACGAACACTTTGTACATATGCAAAGAAACAAAAACTAGCTAGAAGTGCACTCAACACAGAAATCAAAATTCTTGTTTTCTTAGTCACTTTTTGTCCTCCCTCCATTTGCGATATACCGATTGTGCGCTCGGGTTGAGAGAAGGAAGACAAAAACAAAAGATTTACCTGCACAAATATGTTAGATAGCTGACGCAAATCTGACACAAAGTAATGTATCCACAGGCTGCAGCGACGCAATGAAAAATGGGTAATTTAAATTTTTATCTAATTTGATATATAAAAATTTTTAGAAAATCATAGCTGCTACATTTTTCAGAAATTGTAATGATTGATTTTCTGAGTGATTTCATTGACATATAAAACGAGGGCTGACCCCCCCCTAATTAGCTAGGCAGGACCAACCCTCATTGGTCTCAATATAGCATATTTCCTGCTAGTTTAGCGAAAAACACCCTAGACAAGCCAGGGTGCTTAAAAGATTTACGCTGTCAAAACTTAAAGCACAACATCGGGGTCAAGCGATTGCTGGCTTTCTCGCATTTCTTTTGCCAAAGACAAATAAGCTTTTAACTGGGGTTCTGTAATCTTGCCCTCATGCAGGGCGTCTTGAACGCTACATCCTGGCTCGTGAGTATGGGTGCAATCCCTAAATTTACACGTCTGAGCAGCTTCAGAGATGTGTGGAAATATCTTCTGCAATCCCCTCTCATGGCCCACAATAGGCAAGCTTCTGAGCCCTGGCTCATCCACAATAACACCAGCATTAGGAAGCGCTACCATGCGACGAGCAACCGTTGTATGACGGCCAGCCTTATCAGATTCGCGAACTTCTCCTGTTTCAAGTGCCTCATGTCCCAAAAGTGCGTTAAGAAGCGTCGATTTACCAGCGCCTGATTCGCCAAGCACAATAGCTATGGAACCATAAGGAACAAGGCTACGAACAGCATCAATTCCCCACGCAGCTCCAAGCTTTTGAGCGGTCTGAGCAAGATCTGCAAGTGCATCGGTTTTCTCGCCCTCAAGCTTTGAAGCTGTGGCAACAATCTTTACCGTAGAGCCAAGAGCTGCGGTGATAGAAGAAATCTCTTGAGCCAAAAGCTCTGGTCCCGCTACATCTGATTTAGTGAGTACCACGGCACAAGTAGCACCGCAGTCCTTGGAAATAACTGCTGAGCGCACAATGCGATCTACCGAGATAGCCTCTCCGTCCAAAGCCTGCACTACAAGCACAAGATCAACGTTTGCGGCCAAGGTCTGTTTTTGACCACGAGCACCGCCCTTCCAGCGAGCAATATCGGTCTCTCGCGGCAGAACAGCCTCAATGATGCCCATATCGTGCGAGTCCGGAATGCGAGCACACACCCAATCACCAACGGCTACCGTGGAGTTCTGGCCCTTGGTCACGCGCGCAGCAAACTCGGCACGAAACACTCCCTGCTCTGACACAACCGCAGGAAATCCCCTATCCAAGCGGACCACGCAGGCCATGGTCATCGTCTGGCGAGAAACCCCTTGAGCTTCAAGCTCAAATACGACGTCTGTATAAGCTTGTATCTGGGCCGACGATGGAGTCAGCTGCTCAAACGCTGGAACGTCCAGCAATGAAGAAAGGGCCGGCAGAGACCCTTGAGTCCTGCCGGCTCCTAGTTTTTTGGAACTTTTTGTACGCTTAGCGGACAAGAGTGCTCCCTACCTTATGCTTTGTTTTTCTGCACAGAACGCATAACAGCCTTGTACAGCTCCATCAGAGGAATAATAGATGCAGCTAAAAGCATTGCCATGGCGTACTCTTCAAAACCAATCTCAGCAAAGCCAAACGCCTGAGAAAGTGGTGTCTCAATTACCACAAAGGTGAGAATCAAAGACATAACAAAAGAACCCCACAGCCAAATGTTTTGGCTGGTTAGCTTAAAGATAGAACCACGCAGAGAACGCATGTTAAAGGAGTGGAACATCTCAACCATAGAAAGCGTCAAGAATGCCATGGTCATACCCTCAACGCCAGCCTCTGGGTTAGTAATAACCTGTGAGATATCAAAGGTTCCATACTCAAAGTAATGGCCAATGAAATAGCTGGCAAGGGTAAGAAGAGCAATGATAGAGCCCTGAACAAGACAGTCAAAACCAACGCCACCTGCAAAGATGCCGTCCTTAGGGTTACGAGGCTTACGCTTCATAATACCTGGCTCAGCCTTCTCGGTAGCCATAGCAAGAGCTGGCAGAGAGTCGGTGATTAGGTTAATCCACAGAAGGTGGGTAGGTTGAAGGATAGTAAAGCCGACCAGGGACGCAATAAAGACGGAAATGACCTCAGCAAGGTTGGAACTCAAGAGGAACTGGATGCACTTACGAATGTTGTCGTAGATGCGTCTTCCCTCTTCGCAGGCGCTAATGATGGTGGCAAAGTTATCGTCAGCCAGAACCATATCTGCAACGCCCTTGGTAACGTCGGTACCAGTAATACCCATACCAATACCAATATCAGCGCGCTTAATGGAAGGCGCATCGTTAACGCCGTCGCCCGTCATGGCTGTAACCATGCCCTTCTTGCGCCAGGTATCAACAATGCGAACCTTGTGCTCAGGCTGAACGCGTGCATAAACGCCAATTGTCTCAATGCGCTGCTCAAATTCTTCATCAGAAATCTTATCAAGCTGTGCGCCAGTGATTGCTTGAGAGCGATCAGTAATAATGCCCAGCTCAATTGCAATAGCAACGGCTGTATCAATGTGGTCGCCCGTAATCATAACGGTACGCATACCAGCTTCATGAGCCTCAGCAACAGCACCCTTAACCTCAGGACGAACTGGGTCAATCATGCCTGAAAGTCCAACAAAGACCATGTCATGCTCAAGGTTAGCTGGATCATAGCTCTCTGGAGCTTCTGTTCCCCAATCACGACGGGCAGATGCCATAACGCGAAGTGCTTGGTCAGCCATAGACTTGTTCTGAGCCAAAATCTCAGAGCGAGCCTCATCGGTGAGGTCAATAATGCCATCGCTTGTCATAATCTTGGTGCAGCGAGCAAGTACCTCATCAGGCGCGCCCTTGGTGTGCTGTACAACCTTGCCAGAGCGGGTACGCACCACAACAGACATCATCTTACGAGAAGAATCAAAGGGTGCCTCGCCAATACGAGGGCGAGAAGAAGCTAAATCACTTGTGGTATATCCAAGTTTTGCAGCGTCTGCAACAAGAGCAGCTTCGGTTGGCTCACCCTTTGCAACCTGCTCCGCATCGTCCCAGGTAGCGTCTGAGCACAGTGCCATGGTACGTACATGTGCGTCAAGATTTTCTGTCTCATGACGAACAACAGTCATCTTGTTTTGGGTCAGAGTACCAGTCTTATCAGAGCAGATAACCTGAGTACAACCAAGAGTCTCAACTGCAGTAAGACGGCGGACAATAGCGTGGCGTTCGCTCATTCTAGTAACGCCCATAGAAAGAACAATGGTAACAACAGCAACAAGGCCCTCAGGGATTGCAGCAACTGCAAGAGATACTGCAACCATAAAGGTGCTCAATATAAGGTCAAAATTGCCGAGCATCTCAGTGCCATGCTTAATAAAGCCTGTTGCAAAAACAAGCAGTGAGATGACAACAACAAGAATGGTAAGTGTATGTGAAAGCTTATCAAGCGCAATCTGAAGTGGAGTCTGCCCCTCTTCTGCCTGAGAAATTGCATCTGCAATCTTGCCCATCTCGGTGTCCATGCCGGTTGCAACAACAACTGCACGACCGCGTCCATAGACCACAATAGATCCGGAGTAGCACATATTCTTTCGGTCACCCAAAGGAATGTCATCGGTGTCTTCAGCAAGGCTGAGGGTCTCAGCGTGTTTCTCGACAGGAACTGATTCACCTGTGAGCGCCGACTCCTCTACCTTCATAGAAGCGCTCTCAAGAATGCGACAATCAGCTGGGACAGAGTCACCCGCCTCAAGCAGAATAATATCGCCCACAACAAGCTCGGTTGAGGCAACCGTCTCAAGACGACCGTCTCTCATAACCTTGCTCTGAGCTGCGCTCATCTCTTGCAGAGCAGCAAGAGCTTCCTCGGCTTTGCCTTCCTGGACAACACCAAGAACGGAATTGATGACAACAACAAACAGAATAATTACAACGTCTGCAATTCCGCCTTCTCCGGTATAAATGCCTTCAGCAGCAGAAATCGCAGCAGCGACAAGAAGCATGATGACCATAGGATCAGCCATCTGTGCAAAGAATCTTTTAATAATTGATTCTTTTGGCGCTTCTTTGAGCTTATTAAGACCGTGGGCCTCAAGACGCGAAGCTGCTTCTGCATCAGAAAGGCCAGCTTCAGCATCAGTTTTTTGTGCGCTGATAACATCAGCCGCACTTGAAAGATACTCTTGCAATGTTCCTCCTGGGTTTCTACCTGACAGATTGATGCCCGATCATAATTCCCCAGGAGAAGGGGCAAGGGCTCACCAAGGTTGCCGTGTCAGGACCTTACAACGTCCTATCATAGGACCTTACAATGCTCTATCATTTTACCGTATTCTTTGTTTTTTTAAACCTCATAAATATTTCTTAAAACTCCTGTTATGCGGCGAATAATTGTTATCCAAGGGGTACAATAAACGCAGAACATAACAACATAAGCCAAACGTTAGTTTTAGCAAGGAGGCAGTTATGAAAATCCTGTTTTATGGTGCTCAAAGTTACGACAAGGATTCCTTTAACCTTGAGCTTCCAAAGTATCCAGATGTTTCAATTGACTACATCGAGTCAAACCTTACGCCTATGACCGCAGGCTTTGCTAAGGGTTATGACGCTGTCTGCGCTTTTGTTAATGCAGATGCTTCAATCCTGACTCTTGAGATTCTTGCCGGCTTTGACGTTAAGCTTCTACTTATGCGCTGCGCTGGTTTTGATGCTGTTGATGTTAACGCTGCTAAAGACCTTGGTATTACGGTTACGCGCGTACCTGCTTACTCCCCTGAAGCAATCGCAGAGCACGCAATGGGTCTTGCGCTTGCTGCTAACCGTCGTATTCACCGTGGCTACATCAGAATTCGCGAGAATAACTTCTCACTTGTTGGTCTTGTTGGCGATACCCTTCACGGCAAAACTGCAGGTATTGTAGGCACTGGTCGCATTGGCGCTGCACTCTGCCGCATTTGTAAAGGCTTTGGTATGCATGTTCTTGGTGCAGACCTGTATCCAAACATGAGCCTTGTCAATGACGAGCATGTTGTTGATGAGTATGTCAGCTACGATGAGCTTTGGGAGCGTTCGGACTTTATTTCACTCCACGCTTTCTTGAATGACGAAAGCTACCACATGATTAACGATAAGACCATCGGAAAGATGAAAGATGGCGTTATCCTCGTTAATACTGGTCGCGGTGGACTTATTGATACCAATGCTCTTATTCGCGGCATTCTTTCTGGCAAAATTGGTGCTTGTGGTCTTGACGTTTATGAAGAAGAAAATCCAAACGTCTATAAGGACCGCGGCGCTGAGGTCTTTGATTCAGTTACCTCTACGCTTTGCTCTTTCCCTAACGTTGTCATGACAAGTCACCAGGCGTTCTTTACTCATGAGGCACTTTCTCAGATTGCTCAGGTTACGCTAGATAACGCAACTGCTTTTGCTGAGGGTACTGATTACATTGATAAAAGTGTGGTTTGCTAAGTACCAGAGAAACAAACACTCTGAAAACGGTTACTATTGATAACCGAATGTGATTTCAATTCCTATGAAAAGGAGAGATATGGCTCGCAAAAAGACCAAGATTGTTTGTACTATGGGTCCTGCTACAGAAAGTGATGAGGTCCTTCGTGAGCTCATTCTTGCTGGCATGAACGTCGCACGTTTTAACTTCTCGCACGGTAGCCATGAGTATCACCGCACTATGATTGGTCGCGTTCGTTCTATCTCTGATGAGCTTGGTATTCCTATTGCTATCATGCTTGATACAAAGGGTCCTGAAGTTCGCACCGGTCTTCTCGAGGATGGCAAGAAGGTCACCCTTACTACTGGTGAGTCCGTCATTGTAACCACCGATGATGACGTCATCGGCAACGCTCAGCGCTTCTCGCTTGACTACAAGAATCTTCCAAAAGAGGTCAAGAAGGGCTCTATCATCCTTATTGATGACGGCCTCATTGGTCTTGAGGTTGATCACGTTGAGGGCACCGACATGCACTGCAAGATCATCAACGGCGGTGAGCTTGGCGAGAAGAAGGGCGTAAACGTTCCTAACGTCAACATTGGCCTTCCTTCCGTTACTGAGCAGGACCGCGCAGACATCATGTTTGGTTGCGAGCTTGGTATTGACGCAATTGCTGCTTCCTTCATCCGTGATGGCGCTGCAGTTGAGGAGATTCGTAACATCTGCCGTGAGATGGGCACTCCTAACGTACAGATCTTCCCTAAGATTGAGTCTGCTCTTGGCGTAAAGAACTTTGACGAGATTCTTGCAGCTTCTAACGGCATCATGGTTGCCCGTGGTGACCTTGGTGTTGAGGTTCCTGCAGCTGAGGTTCCTCACATCCAGAAGACTGTCATCAAGAAGTGCAACGATGCCTACAAGCCTGTTATTACCGCAACTCAGATGCTTGATTCTATGATTCGTAACCCTCGCCCAACCCGTGCAGAGGTTACCGACGTTGCTAACGCAATCTACGACGGCACTGACTGCGTCATGCTTTCTGGTGAGTCCGCAGCTGGTAAGTACCCTGTTGAGGCAGTAAAGACTATGGCTTCCATCTGCAAAGAGACCGAGAAGTACCTGCCAGTCAAGGATGTCTATCACCAGCGTGAGGGCCTCAAGAACGTCAACGGCGCTACTGGCTTTGCTGCAGTTGATATGGCAATCCGTGTTGACGCAAAGTGCATCATCTGCCCAACACACTCTGGCCGTACCGCTCGCCTTGTTTCTAACTTCCGTCCAAAGCGTCCTCTGTATGCAATGTCTCCATCCGATGAGGCAGTTCGTCGCACTTGCTTCTATTGGGGCGTCTATGCATTCAAGACCTCTGAGCAGGGTACACTTTCTAACACCATGTACAACGCTCTGAACGTTGCAAAAGAGGTTGGCGTTGTAGAGACTGGCGATATTGTTGTTCTGACTGCTGGCGATCCTCATACCAGCCCACGTCTTGGTGACTACACCACTTCAACTAATGTTGCTATGATTTGCCAGGTTCAGTAAACCGCATTTCAGCTTTAACGTTATATGCACCCAAGCGCTTGCTTGGGTGCATATTTTTTTACGTGTGATATTTCTTAGTGGCTTGCCAGTAGTTACGCAATTTTCCAGCCGACGGTTTTCTCGCGCATGTTAACAAAATCAGCGTAGATGCCGCCTTCTGCCATCAGTGATTCGTGAGTGCCTCTTTGCACAATACGGCCCTTATCCAGGACAAGTATCTGATTTGCTTTACGCACCGTCTTTAGGCGATGGGCAATCATAATAACGGTCTTAGACTTGGTGAGTTCTGCGATTGCACGCTGAAGTTCAAGCTCGTTTTCTGGATCAACATTAGCCGTTGCCTCATCAAGTACTACGATTGGCGCATCTTTTAAGATAGCGCGCGCAATAGAAAGACGCTGGCGCTCGCCGCCAGAAAGCATTGAGCCACCTTCTCCTAAGCGTGTTTCATATCCGTCAGGTAGTGCCTGGATAAACTCTTCACAGCAAGCACGCTTAGCTGCGTCAACTACTTGCTCATGAGTTGCGTCTGGATTGCCAAACTTGATGTTGTTCTCAATGGTGTCATCAAACAGGAAGACTCCCTGGAAAACAGTAGAGAAGTTTTGGAGCAGAGCGTCAACCTTATAGTCGCGCACATCGCGTCCACCAAGTGTCACTTGACCTGTATTCACATCCCAGAAGCGTTCAATCAAACGGACAAGCGTTGTCTTGCCCGAACCGCTTGGACCTACGATGGCACAAGAAGTACCTGCAGGAATCGAGAGGCTTACATCGTCAAGAATTTGCCTGTCGTCGTAGCCAAATGACACATGAGAAAGCTCTATGTCGCAAGAATCCGCTTTCTCCAAACCTTCTCCCTCGTCCATTGCAGGAGTGGCGAGAATGGCATTTGTTTGTTCCATTGCAATTTCAAGATTGCGCAAAATAGTTGAGAATCGACCAGCAGATTCGAGACGACTGAACAACATAAACGACATAACTACCACGGTTAAACAAGTAGCTGTATCAAGTGTTCCCGATAGCCATAATCCAACTGCCACAAGGCACATGATAACGCTGGTAGCCTTAGAAACAACCATTTGCAAAACTGAGAAACGGAGCGCCTTAAACTCAAGATTGAGCGCCTGAACACGGCAATTATCCACTGCCTTGGCATATTTTCCCTCAGCATCATCAATAAGAGAGAATGCCCTCACCACACTAATGCCGCGAACATACTCAAGAACGGAACTAATTAAGATAGTACTAGCAGCAACATAATCATCTGAAGTATTGCGAACGTACGTCTGGAGTAACTCCATGGTTACGCAGAAAAACACAAACGTAGCCGCAGTTATAAGACCTAGTTGCCAACAAAATACAAACAAGAATACAACAATAATTGCTGTTAAAGCCAAGCCTCCAACAACCATCATATAGAGCAGACCGCCAAGACTTTGCATTACATCTAGCTGGTTGGTCATAACAGCTGTTACTTCTCCAAGGCTATTCTCGTTAAAGTAACCCATGGGTAGACGGCGCAACGTGTCGCCAATTTCCGCACGCTTAGCGCCAGCCATACTGAAATTAGCATCACAGAAATTCTCGCTCTTAAAATGAGCGCAGATGAATGTTCCCATGATGCTCAAAAGCATTACTCCCAGTGCAGAAAATATCGTCTGGGTTGAGAGCGTATTAGTAGCAAGAGCTGTAAAAACAATCCAAAGCGCCGTTATTTGTACGCCTTCAAAGAGACAACCAAGAACGGTAAAGAAAAGGCCCTTGTGGAGTTTCTGGCGATAAGAACTTCCAAATTGAAAGTACATTTTTAAGACAGATAACATTGCTACTCCCCTCCTTAAGCCTCGTCAAGTGCGCCAATGTGAGCGCGATACATGGTTGCATAGAGCGGGCATGTCTCCATAAGCTGATCATGCGTCCCCTCAGCTTCAATAGAGCCATCATTAACAACAACAATTTTGTCGGCATTTTGTACGGTAGAAAGACGATGCGCGATAACCACCAGTGTTTTGCCAGCTACCAGTTTTGCAACTGCAGATTCAACCTCTGCTTCAGACTCTGGATCTGCGTAAGCTGTTGCTTCATCAAGCATGATGATCGGAGCGTTTTTGAGCATAGCTCGAGCAATTGCCACGCGCTGACGCTCGCCACCAGAAAGATGTCCTCCCGAGCCTCCTACAACCGTTTGATAGCCATGCGGAAGCGATTGGATAAAGTTATGGCATCCAGAACCTTTTGCACAAGCAATGACCTCTTCATCAGTAGCGTCTTTTTTGCCCATCCTGATGTTTTCCATAATGGTCTCGTCAAAAAGGTAACTATCTTGATCAACGTAAGCTACAAGGTCTGCGAGTTGAGTTGGAGTGCAGGAACGAATATCTTGTCCTCCAATAGAAACAGACCCTTCATTTGGATCCCAGAAACCTGCGATAAGCCGAGCAACAGTAGATTTACCTGATCCACTTGGGCCAACAAGTGCTGTAACCTGTCCAGGCGCAATGTCTAAGGTAATCCCGTGGATGACCTCATTAGTTCCGTAAGAGAAACGAACATTGCTTAGCTTAATTTCAGTCCCCTTAAGCGTGCAAGGAGCCTCAGCCCTATCCTGATCTGGATAGTTCAAAACCTCAGAGATTTCTTTAACTACAGAGCCAACCTGTGCAAGAGAATCCATAAAGCTCATTGCTTCAAAGAGCGGCTGAAAAATACCTAGGGAGAGAACCGCACACATGACAAACGTAGAAGGAGAAAGACTCCCCTGGAGCACAAACAGGCATCCCAAAGGCAATACTGTTACGAGTGTTGCTGGAGCAATAGACAGCATGGCATCCTGCCAGATTTGACAGTGCCTCATCCAGTCAATAAAGGCATGAGCGGAGGCGTAAACAGCCTTAGAGAACTTCTCGTAAGAACTTGCCGACTGACCAAAAGCCTTAATTACCTCAATTCCTGACACGTACTCAACTGAGGCGTTATTCATCTCTTTACCGGTTACGATAGTATTTTGATACCAATACTCGTAGTCCTTCATCATGCCTGATAAACAAGCAAGTCCCACAATTATGGTCAGCAATGCAGCAAGAGCAAGACGCCAGTCCAAAACAATGAGGTACACAAAAACCGCAAAAGCAGCTGTAAGGTTTGAAGTCAGCTCAGGAACTGCATGGGCAAGTGTGGTTTCAATACTATCGATCTTCTCGACCAAGAGGCGTTTGAGAGAGCCGGATGGCGTATCAAGCACATATCCCATGGGGATAGTTGTCAGCTTCTTGGCTACTCGGGTGCGCATGTTTGCAATTGTCGCAAACGTTGCCTTATGAGAAACGGTAGTTGAAAGATGGTGAAAAACTATTTTTACTAAATAGCTAAGACCCGCTATAAGTCCCCAATACAGGTAAAACGACCATTCTTGAATTCCATTAAAGATACCAACCACCATGTTGCCTGCGGCAACGTAAGGAACCATTCCTCCCAAAACACCAATAATGGCAAGGATGACAGAGAGCGCGTACATACTTTTTCTGTCTGACCACTCGAGCAACACTGCAACAGGGTTTACTTCAGATTGCTGAGAATCCTGTTTTGTATTTTGGTTGGCCTCAGTAGCTTGAATACTTTGGTTCTGACGATTTGCCATATCCACACCGCCTCCTGCACAAACTCACAATGTAGTGTCTGTTATTCAGGCTGGCTTTGACAGAGAAAGCAAGGCTTCAACTGCCATAAGTTAGCTATATATAACTACATACTATTTTCAAACTGCTGAATAGCTAAAACAAGCTAGTTTTATAAGTAATCGGTAAGTGGTAAGCGCGCTGCCTGTAATTGAGACGTGTAAACAATCCCATTAAAATACTTATGAAAGCTTAATCTAACCTCAATAATTGGTTAATCTTTATAAGAGACCATGTATCACGAAGACGAGAGGCGTCTTTAACATCTCGAAAGGAAGCTGATCATGGAAAAGCTCGAAAAGGTTGAAGTAATTCGCGAGAAGTGCGGCGTAAGCTACGAGGACGCAAAGGCAGCACTTGACGCTTGTGATGATAATGTTCTTGATGCAATTATTTGGCTCGAGAAGCAGGGCAAGTCCACTAAGCAGTCTGCAAACTATACTACTGAGTCAGCTGCACAGTCAGACGTTTCTCCAGAAATGGAAGCAGCTCAAATTGCCTACCAAGAATCAAGCAAGAAGTCTGATTTCTCAGAGAATATGTCTTCTCTCTGGGAAAAGTGCAAGGAGCTGTTTAATAAAAGCGTAGAGACAAAATTTATTGTTACTCGTCGCGGTGAGCAGTTCATGGCAATGCCAGTAATTATTCCAATTGTTGGTCTATTCCTCTGGGGCGCTACATTCTGGCTGCTCATCATTGGTCTGTTCTTTGAGATGCGTTATCACATTCAGGGAGCTTATCCTATTGTTGTTGATGTAAATGAGGCGATGGATAAGGCTGCAGATGCAGCGGGTTCCATCAAAAAAGATGTTATCGACAAAAAATAAAATGCAATTGGTTCCAAACCTAAAATAGAAAACTTCGATATTTAGGCGAGAAAATGATTAAGGTTCTTATCGTTGAAGATGAAGAAAAAATTGCGCGCTTTATAGAACTCGAGCTTAAGCATGAGGGCTATGAGGTAGACAAAGCTCTTGACGGAAGAACCGGAGCTGAAAAAGCTCTGGCAAATGACTACGACCTTATCTTGCTTGATGTACTTCTCCCCCAGCTTAATGGTCTAGAAGTTCTTAGAAGGATTCGTCGCGAGAAAAACACGCCTACCATCATGCTTACTGCTCGTGATTCGGTTATGGATAAAGTAGCTGGTCTCGATGCGGGTGCAGATGACTACCTCACCAAACCTTTTGCGATAGAGGAACTTCTCGCCCGCATTCGAGTGGCCCTTAAGCATCATGAAGCAGATAACACAAACTCTCAAGCAGTTCCACAAGCAGTGGCTGCTAACACTTTTACGCTTAAAGGTGTCTCGCTTGATGTTGATCGAAGAGAAGTCTGTGTCAAGAACGATACGATTGAACTCACCACTAAAGAATTTGAAGTCCTGCGTATGCTTATGGGGCACGCTGGAGTTGTCATGAGCCGTGAGCGTATTGCTTCTGAAGCCTTGGGTTATGAGTTTGCCGGAGAAACTAATAACGTGGATGTACACATTGCCCATCTACGTGCAAAAATTGACGACCGCTATAACATCAAGCTAATTACTACTGTTCGTGGAGTCGGATATGTCATCAGAGAAGCATAATCGTTCCACCATACAAGAGCATAAAAAGCCTTTCTTTACTCCCTCTGATTCGTCGACAGCTGGAGTAATTACCTGGGGATTTTGGTGGCGTAAGCTGATGAATTACGTTGGCTTTAATCTCTTTCTATTGGTAAATATAGCGCTAGTTTTTATTTATACGTATAACCAGCATGTTCCACAAGGTACTTTTTACCTAGGATTTTTCCCTACTGAGTCTCACTCTATTTCTCTTACTGGATTCACTTTCTTACACGGACTCTCAAGCCTAAAATACATTGTTCATGGCCCAACTTTTGGCGCAAAAATATTTGATTTAGGCGTAGAGTTAGCACGCTTCTGGCCCATGTATATTGCAATTCTTATCTGGGAAATCATTGATCTGTTGTCATTCTTCGGTGATATGCGTCGTGTCAGAAGAGCTCTTCAGCCCCTCAATACACTTGCACTTAAAGCCGACCAACTGGTAAATAGTGATGTTCTTTCTACCGAAGCTACAACAAATGAAGTCCTGGTCAAAAGTGAGAAAATTAGGAGTCTTGAGCAGGCAATTGAAGAAGCCAATATCAACGCTCCTAAGATTCAAACGGGTGACCAAGACCTAGCAAGTATTGAGATTGCCTTGAATAAACTGCTTCAACGTATGCAAGAAGCAAAATTGCAACAGATGCGCTTTGTCAACGATGCCAGCCACGAGCTTCGCACGCCTATAGCTGTTATCCGAGGTTATACTGACATGCTTGATCGCTGGGGTAAGACGGACGAAGCGGTACTTGACGAGTCCATTGCTGCACTCAAATCCGAGAGCGAACACATGCATGACCTTGTTGAGCAGCTCCTCTTCTTAGCACGCGGAGACGCAGGAAGAAATACCCTCACAAAGACTAAGCTCAATCTTGCACGGATAACTTCTGAGGTCTGTGAAGAGTCGGAAATGATTGATCCTACTCACCACTATGCGCTGAAATTTGATCAGAGTACACCAACAGACGATTGCTATCAGGTGCTTGCTGACACCGCAATGATTAAGCAGTCTATCCGTATCATCGTACAAAATGCTGCTCGATATTCTGCTGCTCAGACCACCATTTCTTTTAATGTCGCGTATGACGAGAAAACCGTTCAAGTTTCAATCGAAGATGAAGGCATGGGTATGTCCGAGGCAGCAGCTGCTCATATTTTTGAGAGATTCTGGAGAGCCGACAACGCTCGTATTGAAAGCAACGAGGGTTCAGGACTTGGACTATCCATTGCTAAATGGATTGTCGATAACCATGACGGCTCTATTGAGGTGCTCTCTCGTGAGGGTGTAGGCACACGTTTTACCATTGTTTTGCCTCGAGAGATGTCCTAGTGAACCCAAAGGCACATCCAAAAGTAAAAGGTCCTTCTCGCCAGTCGTGAACTGCCTCCCATTTCTTATGTCCAAGAAATGGGAGGCAGTTTATATGCGGGTGATTATGATTCTACGGCGTGTTAGCGTCTGCTTTTAGGCCTGGCGCACAAAATAGCGCAGCTTTCTTATGTTCTGCTGAAGAATCGACATGTTCTTAATCAAGATAGTTAGGCAGCTAAGCGGTCGCACTACC
>JABZHC010000029.1 GCA_015259035.1 Atopobium sp. | reverse complement strand
TTGCGTTTCAAGTATGCTGAGCAGTGACGGGCAATCTGAAATGGTTGCAGATTGTATGGGGAGGTTGAGACAGAGTGGATGTTCTTGCGCAGTTGCCAGCAGAGATGGCCGAGCTGCTCGAAAGTTTTTTGCCACACGCATTGGTTGGTAACACCACCTTTGGTTTCACGAACTACATTTTCTATTTCTTAATCGCTGCTGTGATTTTTCTGATTGTCTGCTTTAGGTTTAAGAAGAAGCAGGCAGAGAGCATTGCTCCTCAGGGACGCTTTGTTAATGGTGTTGAGTATCTGATTGAGTACATCAGAGATGACGTCTGCAAAGCTTCTCTTGGAGAAACGTGGCGCACACACTTCCCATTCTTGATTACCATGTTTATGTTTATTCTGATCAACAACATTATTGGCCTTATTCCTGGCGCACACCCAGGTACTGGCACCATTGGCGTCACCGCCGCTCTTGGTCTTTGCTCCCTTGGATACTTTATGTATGTAGGTGCAAAAAAGATGGGTGTTATTGGCTACATCTTGAGTCTTGCACCAAAGGGCGTTAATCCTGTTATCGCAGCAGTTATCTGGGTTATTGAGGTCTTCTCAACATTCCTTCGTCTGGTTACTCTGGCTGTCCGTCTGTTCTGCAACATGTATGCAGGTCACATCGTTATGGGTACGTTTGCAATTCTTGCATCTATGTACTTTATGCCAGCGATTGAGAACTTCTCCGCATCAACAGCCGCCCAGGCAGGATTTTCGATTTTCTGGATCTTGCTGTTGATTATCATTTACTTGGTAGAAACTATTGTTGCTTTCATTCAGGCATACGTTTTTACCCTACTCTCTACTGTCTACATCCAGCTGGTAGAGTCTGAACACTAAGCAAAACGCTTAGTTGGTGGCATTGCCACACTGTGGTGCCAAACGGCACAAAAGATGAAGTCATCTGAGCCCACGCTCAGTTGATGATAGGTATGTATATTGGTCGCCTTGAGAGGGGCGAGCGAAAAAGGAGGAATCGTGGGTATTTTCGGATATGCTCTTTGCGTTATGGGAGCAGCAATTTGTATTAGCGTCGTAGCAACGAGTGCCGCTAACAACATGGCTCGTCAGCCTGAGGTTCAGGGTCGTCTCTTCACAGTCTTTATTCTTGGCTGCGCATTCATCGAGGCACTTACCCTAATTGGCTTCGTTGTTACCTTGATGGTTAAGTAAATTACTGTTTGTAACAGCGAAAACGCTACGTTGGAGGAATGCATGAATACGATTTGTAAGGGAGTTAAAAAAGCCAGCACAGTAGGCGCAACTGCTGCTCTACTTGTGGCAATGGCTCCCTCAGTCGCACTTGCTGAAGAGGGTGCAAGTGGTGCCGATATTCTTCTTCCAAAGCCCGCTGAGTTTGTTCCTGCTCTGATTGCGTTTCTGATCATCTTTGCTGTTGTAGCAAAGTTTGTATGGCCTTCCGTTCTACGTATGCTTGACAAGCGTCAAGAGAAGATCCAAGGCGATCTGGACGCTGCAGCAAAGGCTCGCGAGGAAGCCAACAAGGATCGTGAAATCGCAGCAGCTGGTATCGACGCAGCTAAGCAGCAAGCAGACGAGATTGTTTCTGCTGCTAAGCGTGAGGGCGAAGAAGAGCGTGCTCGTATTATCGAGCAGGCAAAGGCAGAAGCTGTCGAGATTATTACTAAGGGTAAGGGCGTTGTAGAGTCTGAGCGTCGTCATGCCATGGCTGAGCTTTCTGATTCCGTTGTTGATCTTGCCGTCGATATTGCCGGAAAGATTATTGGCAACGAGCTTTCAGTAGAGCAGCAGCGTGCTCTTGCCGAAAAGTACCTTGCGGAAGTAGGTACTCCAGATGAGCACTAATAAAGACGATCAAGACAGAAAAGTAGAGGGCTATACCAGGGCACTCCTGGAGGCTGGCCGCGCTGAGGGTCGTGCAACTGCAGACCTCGTACAGGTTCAGCATGCAAAGAAGTTCTCTCCAGAAGTTCTTGAGACTCTTGGTGCTATGCAGGCGAGTGAGGATGTCAACCTTATCAATGATGTTGCCGCTACGTTCCAGGAGCTTCTTGAAGAAGAAGACAAGACACTTACAGTAACGGTAACTACTACAATGCCTCTTGATGATGAGTTGCGTGCAAAGGTCACCGAGAAGCTCGAGAAGAACTTCAACACTGAGGTGTATCTCATTGAGCGTGTTAATCCCAAGATTTTGGGCGGCATTGTTGTTGAGGCACGTGATCATCGTTATGATGCATCGGTAAAGACACAGCTCACTCACATTAAGAGTAGGCTCTCTTCAGATCACGTTGAAAGTGAATTGTAATGACTGATAAGACCACCATACAGGAAGGAACACTAAGCTCAGATGCCGTCATGGCACAGCTTAGAGAGCGCCTTTCTAAGGTCAATTCAACCGTATCCCAGCAAGAGGTATCTGCTGTTACTGAGGTAGCAGACGGTATCGCTCGCGTTGCTGGCCTACGTAGCGCTATGGCAGGCGAGCTGCTGGAGTTCACCAGCTCCGTTACCGGCCACAGCGTATTCGGTCTTGCTCAGAACCTTGATGAAACTTCAGTCGGCGCTGTTTTGTTCGGCGAAGTTTCTGAGATTAAGGAAGGCGACGAGTGCCGTACAACCGGCCGCGTCATGGATATTCCAGCCGGTTTTGACATGCTTGGTCGTGTTGTTAACCCACTGGGCCAGCCTATTGATGGACTTGGTGCTATCCACGCTACACATCGTCGTCCTATTGAGTTCAAGGCTCCTGGCATCATGCAGCGTCAGCCTGTCTGCGAGCCAGTTCAGACTGGTCTTCTCGCAATTGACGCTATGGTTCCTGTCGGCCGTGGTCAGCGTGAGTTGATCATTGGTGACCGTAAGACCGGTAAGACCGCTATCGCAATTGACGCAATCGTAAACCAGAAGAACACCGACATGATTTGTATCTATGTCGCCATCGGTCAGAAGGCGTCTACAGTTGCAAACATCCGCGAGTCTCTTTCCCGCCATGGTGTTCTTGACAAGACCGTCATTGTTGCAGCTACCGCAGCTGATTCTGCTCCAATGCAGTACATTGCTCCTATGGCAGGCGCTGCTATTGGTGAGTTCTTTATGTATAACGATAAGGACGGCAAGCCTGCTGACAAAGACCATCCAGGCGGACACGTTCTTGTTGTTTACGATGACCTCTCTAAGCAGGCAGTTGCATACCGTCAGATGTCACTGACGCTTCATCGTCCACCAGGACGTGAGGCATATCCTGGTGATATTTTCTACCTGCACTCACGCTTGCTGGAGCGTGCATGTAAGCTCTCCGATGAAAACGGAGCAGGTTCTCTTACCGCACTTCCAATTATTGAGACGCAGGAAGGCGACGTTTCTGCATACATTCCTACAAACGTCATTTCCATTACAGACGGCCAGATTTATCTGCAGTCTAATCTCTTCTTCCAGGGCCAGCGCCCAGCAGTCGACGTAGGTATTTCTGTATCCCGCGTTGGTGGTGACGCTCAGGTCAAGGCAATGAAGCAGGTTGCAGGTACACTTCGTCTGGACCTTGCAAGTTATCGTGAGAAGCAGGCATTCTCGCAGTTCGGATCCGACTTGGATGCAACTACGCAGTACCAGCTCAACCACGGTGCTCATATGATGGAGCTTCTCAAGCAGCCACGTTATTCAGCTCTGGACGTAGTAGACCAGATTTGCGCAATTTACGCTGCAAAAGAGAACTTCATTGATGACGTTGATCTTGAGAACGTTGCTCTCTTCCGTGATGGCCTTGCTCAGTACATGAGTGAGTATCACCCACAGCTCCGCAACTCTCTGCGCAACGGAAAGATTTCTGATGAGCAGGCAGAGCGCTTGAGTGATCACATTAAGCACTTCAAGGCTAAGTTCTTGGAAGAGCATCCAAACAAGGTTGTGGATGAGGCAGAAGCTAATTCAGACACACCAGGCTCTTTTGACGCAGTAACCCAGGGTTCATTGCAGGAGTAATTATCAATGGCGAACCTTCACGAAATATCGAGGCGTATGAGCTCCATCAGGAGCACCATGCAGATTACGCGCACGATGTCGATGATTTCGACAGCGCGTGTCCGCAAGGCACTTGATAGGGCCGAGGCTGCTTCGCCATATAAGGAAGCTATTACCCTTATGCTTGCAAATGTAGCAGGCGCTGGCTTTAATCCTAAGAAACAGCCTCTTCTTGCTACACATAAAGTCGAGAAGAACGTGCTGTTCTTAGTCATCGCATCTGACCGTGGCCTTGCAGGCGGATTTAACATCCTGCCTCAACGCGAGGTTGAGCATGAGATGGCACGTCTTAAGGCTAAGGGTGTGTCGTCCGAGATAATTACTTGCGGACGCAAGCCAACTGAGTACTTTACGTATAGAAATATCAAGCCCACCATGTCTTATGTAGGCATTTCCTCTGAGCCTACAGCAGACCAGGCTGATCGTATTGCCTCCTATATCATGGATGGCTATATCAAGGGTAAGATTGATCGTGTCGTAATCAAGTACTGGCATGCAAAGAACCGTGTTGACCAAGAGCAGGTTACAGAGCAACTTCTTCCTATTTCGCGCGATAAACTCACGATTCCTAATAAACCACGTACCGAAGAAGCCCTCTCACAGGTGAAGACGTATAACAAGAGTGAATATCAATTCTCGCCATCTGCTTCTCAGGTACTTGATTCGTTGATGCCCGCTTATATCAAGACGGTCATCTTCCACGCACTTCTTGATTCTGCTGCAGCCGAGCATGGTGCACGCCGTCGTGCAATGCAGTCTGCAACTGATAATGCTGAGAACGTCTTAGGCGCTCTTAGCCGTACGTACAATCGCGAACGCCAGGGCGCAATTACCACTGAGCTCAATGAGATTATCGGTGGTGCTGCAGCATTGGAGGATATGTAATGTCAGATATGCAAGTAGAGACTTCTTCCTTTGAGGAAGCTATTCTCAACAAGCGCAATCAGCACGTTGACGATGGCGTAATCGTTCGCGTAGTTGGACCAGTTGTCGACGTTAAGTTCGACGGACCTGTTCCAAGCATCTATACCGCACTGACGGTAGAGGATGACACGCCTGTTGGTCACGTCAGCACCGTTCTTGAGGTTGAGTCTCAGCTTCCCGGTGGTGTTGTTCGTACCGTCGCTATGTCGTCAACCGATGGTCTTCAGCGTAACCTTCGCGTTAAGGACACCGGCAAGCCAATGATGATGCCAGTAGGCAAATCTACGCTGGGCCGCGTCTGGAACGTTATGGGTCAGCCAGTTGATGGTGGAGAAATTCCTGAAGACGTTGAGTATTATCCAATTCACCACCCAGCACCTCTCTTCGAAGAGCTCACTACTGAGACAGAGATTTTTGAGACAGGCATCAAGGCAATCGATCTTCTCGAGCCTTATGTTCGAGGCGGAAAGACTGGCCTCTTTGGTGGCGCTGGCGTTGGTAAGACCGTTCTGATTCAGGAGCTTATTAACAACCTGGCTCAGCAGCACGGTGGTACATCCGTATTCACCGGCGTTGGAGAGCGTACTCGTGAGGGTACCGACCTCTTCCTCGAGATGACTGAGTCTGGCGTTATTAACAAGACCTGCCTCGTCTATGGTCAGATGAACGAGCCACCAGGAGCTCGTATGCGTGTTGCTCTTGCAGGTCTTACTACTGCAGAGTACTTCCGTGATCAGGGCCAGGATGTTCTGTTGTTCATCGACAACATCTTCCGCTTCTCTCAGGCAGGTTCTGAGGTTTCCGCACTTCTCGGCCGTATGCCTTCCGCAGTTGGTTACCAGCCAACCCTGGCTACAGAGATGGGCGAGCTTCAGGAGCGTATTACTTCCACCAAGGAAGGCTCTATTACTTCCGTACAGGCAGTTTACGTCCCTGCAGACGACCTTACTGACCCTGCTCCTGCTACAACCTTTACGCACTTGGATGCAACTACCGTTCTTTCTCGTGCTATTACCGAGCTTGGTATTTACCCAGCAGTTGATCCTCTGGCTAGCTCCAGTTCTGCTCTTGATCCGTCCATTGTTGGTGAAGAGCACTACCGTGTTGCTATGGCAGTTCAGGAGACTCTGCAGGAGTACTCCGACCTTCAGGACATCATTGCAATCCTGGGTATGGACGAGCTTTCTGAGGAGCAGCAGCAAACTGTTGCTCGCGCCCGTAAGATTCAGCAGTTCCTCTCTCAGTCATTCCACGTTGCCGAGAAGTTCACCGGTAACCCTGGTACGTACTGCACCGTTGAGGAGACTGTCCGCTCGTTTGCAGAGATTATTGACGGTAAGTGCGATGACCTTCCTGAGCAGGCATTCCGTTTTGCAGGCACTATCGAAGATGTTCGCGAGCGCGCTGCAAAGATGTCCGCTTCGGATAGCTCACAGAACTAGGATTTCTCATGGCTGAGTTGACTTGTCAGTTTGTCAGACCAGATAAGCTCCTTTACGAAGGAACCGTTGAAAGTCTGATTCTTGCTTCAGCAGATGGAGAGTATGGTGTGTGGCCAGGCCACGCACCAGAAATCATTGCGCTTGGCGATGGTGTTGTAAGACTGCACATGCCTCATCCAGAGAATGAAGAATCTATGACCAAGATAGTGATTTCTGGTGGATACGCAGAAATCGATCCAACAGGAGTCATTATCTTGGCAGATCATGCTCGTCGCGTTGATGACATTGATGCAGATGTTGTGCGCGAGACAAGAGATGACGTCATTGACCAGATGCTTTCTCTTCCAGAAGACGATAATCGTCGTGCCTACTACGAAAAAAAGATAGACTGGTGTAATCTACTTCTGAAGCAAGTGGTTGAGGAGTAAAATTCTCTCACTGTCGTTTTCGGAGGTTTATGGACGTCATAAAAGTAGTAGGTGGCCGTTCTGTCACAGGAGAGGTCACTGTAGAGGGTGCAAAAAACTCCGCCCTTAAATTGATGGCTGCAACCATCATGGCTCCTGGTGTTACTACGCTCACTAACGTTCCTAATATTGCAGACGTTCACGTCATGGGCAAGGTGCTCAAGACGTTAGGCGCTCGCATTGAAGTCGTTGGTCTTCACGAGCTCAAAATTGATACCACAGATATTACAAGCTGGGAGACTCCTTACAGTCTTGTTGCACAGATGCGTGCATCAACTGCTGTTTTGGGTCCCCTTATTTCTCGTTTTGGCAAAGCTGTTGTGGCTATGCCAGGCGGTTGTAATATCGGTGCTCGCAAAATTGACATGCACATCCTGGGCCTCGAGGCTTTGGGTGTTGAATTTAAGGTTGAGCACGGCAATATTCACGCAAGTGCTCCTCATGGCATAACCGGCGAGACCGTTTCTCTGGCCTTTGCTTCCGTTGGTGCAACAGAGAATCTGATGATGGCATCAGTTTTTGCCAAGGGTGTAACAGTCATTGATAACGCAGCTCGTGAGCCAGAAATTGTTGACCTCGCTACTATGCTCAACAAAATGGGCGCTAACATTCAGGGTGCCGGATCTCCTGTTATTGAGATTCACGGCGTCACAGAGCTGCATCCTGTTGAGCATGAAGTCGTTGGCGACCGCATTGAGGCTGGCACCTTCCTGGCTATTGGTGCGCTTACTGGTGAGCCTATTACTGTTCACGGTTTTGAGCCAAATCACCTTGGTCTGGTACTTAAAAAGTACGAGCAGATGGGCATTACCATCGAGACCGGAGATAGGTGGGCAAGGGCTTCTCGTCAGCAAGATCTTAAAGCTATCGATATCCAGACGCTGCCATTCCCCGGTTTCCCAACAGACATGCAGGCACAGACTATGACGCTGCTTGCTCTGGCTAAGGGCACCTGCATTATCACGGAAAACGTCTTTGAGAACCGCTTTATGTTGGCATCCGAGCTTTCTCGCATGGGAGCAGACATCACCATCGAGGGTCATCACGCTATTGTTCGCGGCGTCTCCGGCTTTGAGGGGGCGCAGGTCAAGTCACCAGATCTTCGTGGTGGTGCTGCGCTTGTTATGGCTGGTCTTGTGGCCGAGGGAGAAACAATCGTTTCTGCCATCCATCACATTGACCGCGGTTACGAGGGATTTGTCGAGAAACTCGTCGCGCTGGGAGCAGATGCTCAGCGCACTACCATTCCAGACGACGACTTTATCGAAGGATAGTTTGTGTCAACTAAACCAAAGCATGCAAAACTGCTCGACAACGGGGCCTCACAGGGCACTTCGGCTGACACTGCACAAAATACTGCTACGGGAAGTACTCAAGGCACTGCGCCAAGCGCTGCAACCAATACGTCGCAGAACGCTTCAGTTAGCAGCTCTCCTTTTAGTCGCACGCAGGCAGAGGGCTACCACAAGCGTCGTAAGCGTGTCTTCAGAAAGCAGATGGTAGTCAGGTCGCTTCTGGGCGTCTTTGCTGCTGTTTTTGTTGCCGCTGTGGTGGGCGCAGGTATCTGGTATGCAAGCGTTCAAGCGCAGCTCAATAACTCGCAGGTCATTACTGCTGAGCTTCGTCAGACGCTTCAGGAGCCTTCTGCACCAAGCGACCCCTATTATATGCTGCTTCTAGGAACCGACGGCCGACCTGGCGAGACTGAATATCGTGCGGATTCCATTATTTTGGCGCGCGTTGACCCTATTCATAAGCGTGTGACCATGCTTTCTATTCCACGAGATACCCGTGTCTTGTGGAAGGGTTCTTACATGAAGATTAACGCCGTCCACTACTATGACGGCGCAAATGGCATGGTACAAGCTGTAAATGAACTGTGCGGCGTACATATTGCCCACTATGCAGAGGTTAACTTTGATGGTCTTGCAGGCATTACAGATGCTCTTGGTGGTGTAACCGTAAACGTTGAGCAGTACATGCGCGATACAGAGAACTTCAGCGACGTTGTTGAACTGTACCCTGGCGTTCAGAAACTGAACGGTGCTCAAGCACTCTTCTTTACTCGTGTTCGCTACGCTTTTGCAGACAGCGATTACACCCGCATGCGCCATCAGAGAACCTTCATCAAGGCTATGATTGCTCAGATTCTGAACACAGGAGACCCTGTAGCCATTGCAAATACTGTCAATTCAACAGCAAGCATGGTTATTACCGATCTCTCTGTCTCAGACATTATTTCTTTGGGCACTCAGATGATTGGCATGAACACTGACAAGGATATTTATACGGCATACGTGCCATCCGAGGGAACAGAAATTGACGGTCAGTCGTATGTCATTGCAGATGAAGATGCACTTGCAAAGATGATGAAAGTAATTGATGCAGGAGACGATCCGTCTAGTTTAAATGGACAAACAGATGCCGAGGCAAATGCTGAGGCTGCCGAGAAAAGTTCAGAAGAGTCCTCAGAATCTTCAAACAGCTCTTCTCGCCAGTAAAACTAAGCACCGTTTTTGGGTATCATTCAAGTGTTAGAAATATTATCGTTGCGTAGCGCAACTGATTTTGCATGAAAAAGACTGTCAAGCAGTCGTCGGAGGAGATTTATGGCCAACGATAACGTACAAAACGAGCATACACTGACAAAAGCCGGCGAGGACTATCTCGAGGCAATTTATCGCATTGCACTTGAGCAGCCAGATGACGATAAGAGCGTCCGCTCCGTTGATATTGCCGAGAGCCTTGATGTTTCCAAGGCAAGCGTCAACAAGGCTCTATCCCAGCTTAAAGAGCAGGACATGGTTGAGCAGAGTCGTTATGGTCGCGTCACGCTGACCAAAGAAGGCGAGGCAAACGCCCGTACCACATGGCGTGCTCACCGTGCGCTTCGCACCTTCCTTGAGGAGGACTTGGGTGTAGACACAGAAACCGCAGACGCAGAGGCTTGCCTTATGGAGCACTCACTTTCTGTAGACACGCTGGCTAAGCTCATTGAATTCCTTGAGAAGCGTGGAATTGAGATTCCAAGTAAGTAACGTAACCTGGCGCTTATGCAAGCTAGGTACGTATAAAAGCGCCTGTCATTTGAGTTTATCGGCGGCAAAACCGTCATTCTTACAAGCGCACGTTAGGTGTGCAGAGCCAACAGGGCTCATAGGTGAAAGGTAAACACATGAAGGCAATTATCCCAGCAGCAGGTCTAGGTACGCGTTTTCTACCTGCAACAAAGGTAACCCCTAAAGAGCTGTTGCCTGTTTTGGATAAGCCCGTCATTCAGTACGTAGTAGAAGAGGCTCTTGAGCCAGAAGAGGTTGATGAGGTAATCATCATCAATTCTCGCGAGAAGCCACAGATTGAAACCTACTTTGCTGAAGACCAGAAGTTTGAAGCAGATCTTTCTTCTCGTGGAAAGCAAGACCTTGCCGAGAAGGTCCATGCAGCTTCTGCGCTTCCTGTTTCCTTTACCTATCAGGACAATCCTCGTGGCCTTGGCCATGCCGTGCTTTGTGCTGCAGACGGTGTAGGTGACCAGCCATTCTTTGTACTTCTCGGCGATTACTTTGTTCCAGACCGTCAGATGTGCATCCGCATGGCAGAGATTTCCAAGCAGCACAATGGCGCATCCGTCATTGCAGTTGCTCCAGTTCCTGCAGATCAGGTGAATCGCTACGGTATTATCGCAGGTGAGTGCATCTCTTCTCCTTCAGATAACTCTGAGGGCGAGGGCGCTATTTGGAAGGTAACAGGCCTTGTCGAGAAGCCTCGTCCAGAGGATGCACCTTCTCACCTGTTTATTGTTGGTCGTTACCTGCTTTCTCCAAAGATTATGGAGCTCCTGGCAACTCAGGGTCCTGGCGCTGGCAACGAGATTCAGCTGACAGATGCAATGGAGCGCCTGCTTGCTGAGGAAGAGATGTATGCGCTGGTAATCGACGCGGAAGAGGGCTGCGATACCGGTACTCCTGCAGCTTGGGCAGCAACTAATGCTCGTATGGCGCTCTCTGATCAGAGCTCTGCAGCAGCATTTAAAGAGGCGCTCGGCAGCTATGCCAACCGCATTGGATAAAAGACCCGACATACTCCGTTTTGGCAGCGATGGCTGGCAAGCCCGCTATGATAAAGGCTTTACCAGGGATAATGTAGTTAGACTTGCAGAGGCCCTTGGTACTGTCTGGTCAGAGGAGTTGCCTGGCGGTATTGTGTTTGTCGGCTTTGACACACGCTTTGAAGCAGATTCGTCTGCTCTTGAAGCCGCTGCAACATTGGCTTCCTTTGGTTTAGACGTGCGTGTGTCCGAGACTTTTTGCCCAACTCCATCTGTTTGTTGGGCCTGTGCACACCATAAAGATGTAGCTGGTGGCCTTGTCATTTCTGCAACTGAGCTTTCCTGCGAATATTGCGGCATGATTATTCGCGCTGCTAATGGAGGTCCAGTTTCTCGCGATTTTCTCCACCGCGTGGAATCCGCAACGCCGCTTGAGCCAACAGATCAGCGTGGAACTTTTACCACAACAGATATTGTGACGCCTTATAAAAGTGCGCTGCTTAATCAGATTAATGTGTCTGTTATTAAAGAGCTACGCCCGAGCGTGGTAGTTGATCCTATGTACGGTGCAGCAACAGACCTGCTTGCTGACGTACTTTCCGCAGCTGGATGTGTTGTACATCAGATGCATCAAGGTCCTGTCAGGGATTTTGGTGGCATTCACCCACAACCAGCGGACCCTTGGGCTGATGAGTGCTCTTCGATGGTGGTAAGCCGCCATGCACAGCTGGGCCTTTTGCTTGATTGTGACGGAGATCGCGCTGCTGCCGTAGATGAAACCGGCCGACTCCTTAGCCCACACGAGCTTATTCCGCTTATCACACGCCATCTTGTACAAAATAGAAAGCAAACTGGCCGCGTTGTTTCTACACTGACCTGTTCGGCAACGGTATCCAGGCAGGCAGCTCATCTTGGACTAGAGTCTGCAAGCGTGCCTGTTGGATTTGCTCGACTTTATTCAGAGATTGAGCAAGGAGACGTTCTTCTCGCCGCAGAGGAGTACGGCGGTATTTGCATTCCAAGCCACCTGTTGGAGCGAGATGGTCTGCTTGTGGCCCTGCTTGTTGTCGAAATGCTAGCGTGCGCCCATAAATCGCTTGCACAGCTTGTCTCTGAGGACGAGGCTGAACTGGGTCGCATGTGTTATAGCAGGCGAGGAGTGCGACTTGATGCTGCAGCTACTCAGGCGTTCAGAAACATCCTTCCAGGCCTCAATCCAGAAAACGTTGCAGGTAAAGTGCCTGTTTCGGTAAGCCATGCCGATGGCCTTAAGCTTCAGTTTAAAGATGATTCTTGGGTGCTTATCCGTCCTTCTCGTATGGATGCCCTGGTGCGCGTGTATTCTGAGGCCGCTAACGAGACACTTCGCGATCAACTTCTTGATGCAGCTTGCCAGATTGTAAAAGACGAGATTTAGCCTCATTAAGACGCGCAAAAAGTGCGGTAAGACGACGTAATAACGCGCAGCAAGACAACGTAAAAAGATAATAAAGACATTCTAAAAAAGACAACACTATATATAGGTGAAAAA
>JABZHC010000028.1 GCA_015259035.1 Atopobium sp. | reverse complement strand
ATGTAGGCGTCTGCTCCTAAGCTCCCGTGTGAGCAGAGTAGGCGCCGTGCCTGTTTCTATGAGTATCTACCTCTGAGGGGTTTTACATGAAGGTTTTATATAACGACGGCCACGTTGGCGAGATTAACGATCCAGCTGAAGAGCTTGAGGTTATTCGTCACGATGCAGCTCATCTGCTTGCTCAGGCTTTGAAGCGTCTGTATCCTCACGCACAGTTTGCCTATGGTCCAGCAACCGAAAACGGTTTCTACTATGACGTTGATCTTGGAGACACCAAGGTTAACGAGGACGATTTCCCAGCAATTGAGGCTGAGATGAAGAAGATCGTCAAAGAGAACCTCAAGATTGAGACGTTTGAGCTTCCTCGCGATGAGGCTGTTGCTTACATGAAGGAGCGCGGCGAGTCTTATAAGGTTGAGCACATTGGCGATCTTGCTCCTGACGCACACATCACCTTCTACAAGCAGGGCGAATATGTTGACATGTGTGTTGGTCCTCACATGCTTTACACCAAGGGTGTTAAGGCCTTCAAGCTGACCAGCATCTCTGGCGCCTATTGGAAGGCCGATAAGAACAACAAGATGCTCACCAGAATTTATGGTGTGGCGTTTGGTTCCAAAGAGGAGCTTGCTCAGTACCTCAAGATGATTGAAGAGGCCGAGAAGCGCGACCACAGGAAG
Organism: Atopobium sp.; assembly: GCA_015259035.1. GTDB lineage: Bacteria > Actinomycetota > Coriobacteriia > Coriobacteriales > Atopobiaceae > Lancefieldella. The sequence continues at coordinate 12,049 of JABZHC010000028.1, read as the reverse complement.
ATTGGTCGCGAGATGGAGCTCTTCATGATGTCCGACTTTGGTCCTGGCTCTCCATTCTGGCTTCCAAATGGTATGGCTCTGCGTAACGCTCTGACCGATTACTGGCATGAGATGCAGGCTCGCTTTGGTTACCAGGAGGTTCAGACTCCACTGATCCTCTCGCGTTCCCTTTGGGAGACTTCTGGTCACTGGGATCACTACAAAGAGAATATGTACACCACCACGGTAGATGAAGAGGACTTTGCCATTAAGCCTATGAACTGCCCAGGTGCTTGCTTAATTTATAAGTCCAAGCCACGTTCTTATAGGGACCTTCCTATGAAGCTGGCTGAGGCTGGTCTTGATCACCGTTACGAGATGAAGGGAGCTCTGCACGGTCTGTTCCGTGTTCGTGAGTTTACTCAGGACGATGCGCACCTCTTTATCCGCCCTGATCAGATTACTGAGCAGGTTACGGATGCATCTCACCTCATTACCGCATACTATGCACAGTTTGGCTTCCCATACCGCGTTGAGCTTTCTACGCGCCCAGAGGATTCTATGGGTTCTGACGAGGATTGGGAGCGCGCCGAGCAGGGCCTTAAGGATGCACTTGAGTCTATGGGCATTGAGTACGTGGTCAATGAGGGTGATGGCGCTTTCTACGGTCCTAAGATTGACTTCCATCTGACCGATTGCCTTGGCCGTTCTTGGCAGTGCGGTACCATCCAGCTTGACTTCCAGCTGCCTCACAATTTCCAGCTTGAGTACATTGACTCCGATGGCACCAAGAAGCAGCCAATCATGATTCACCGCGCTGGCTTTGGTTCCTTCGAGCGCTTCATTGGTATTCTGACCGAGAACTACGAAGGCAAGTTCCCTGTCTGGCTGAGCCCATGCCAGGTCAAGGTTCTTCCTGTCTCCGAGAAGTCTCGTCCTTATGCTCATGAGGTTGCCGATAAGCTTGCCGCCGCTGGTATTCGCGTTAAGGTTGACGACCGTGACGAGAAGATCGGCTATAAGATTCGTGAGGCTCGTTCCCTTGACCGTGTTCCTTACATGCTCATCCTTGGTGAGCAGGAGGTTGAGGCAGGAAACATTTCTGTCCGCGACCGCTCCAACGAGACTCACACTGCAGAGCTTGACGAGTTTATTGCTCAGGTAGTCAAAGAGAATGCTGAGCGCGTTGGTTAATAGGGTTTCAGACAAAGTACGGGTTACGGGCGGTACCGCACAGGATGGCGCAGGTGGCACGAAGAGTGTCGGCGCAATCGACGGCGTTACGCAAACCACAACCGACGTCGTCACGCAGACCGTAACCGACGTTGTCACGCAGACCGTAACCGACGTTGTAGCTGAATACGTAAAAATGACAGGGGCAGGCCGTGCGCGGCTTGTCCCTGTTTTCTATGTAGACGAACTTCTCGCTACACTGGCTGCAGGCGGTGCAACCGTCGTGGAGCCGCTTTCCGGCGTGCCTGTTGAGGTGTGCGACATCAAAGGCAGAGCCGCAGCAGGAGAGCTGCTGGTGGCAGACGTGCGTGCGATTGGTGCAGAATTCAGCCCCGCATGTCGTCTGGGAGCAGAGCTTGCGGTAGCCGAGGACGCTCGGGTGCCGGGATATATTGTCGTGTGCATGCGGAAGTGCTGCATACCGTGGGTTGCAGAGGCGGTTGAAGCCAAGGCATGTCCTGCAGAGGGTGTGACGATTTCTGCCACGGGAGCGGAAGAGCTGCGAGCGCACCGGGTTTCTCGCCACGCGGCGAGCGACGCGGCGCAGGTGGTTGCCGCGTACCTGGCGTGCCATCCGCGCGTCGAGGCGGTGCGCTATCCGGGCCTCAAAGCGGATCCGAGCTTTGTGCGCGCAACGTCGCAGCTGGTGGGTGGATTTGGCCCGTACGTGGATTACACGTGGAAAGAATCGCCAGGTGAATGGCATAGATTTACAGCAACGGATGAAGACGCCAGAACGCAGATTATAAATTTTGAGAGAGTCGGTTAACGGTAAGCATTTGATTAGCATACCTTGGTATAATTTGAACCAATGTTCCTAAATAGAAGGGGATTTTATGGCAAAGAAGGCTACTCAAATTGAGGATGTTGATACTTTGCTCAAGCGCCTCGAAGAGATGCGCGAGGCACAGGCAGAGTTTGCAACATTCACTCAAGAGCAGGTCGATAAGATTTTCTATGAAGCTGCTCTTGCGGCCGAGAAAAATCGTATCCCTCTTGCTCGCATGGCAGTTGAAGAAACTGGCATGGGTGTAATGGAAGACAAGGTTATCAAGAACCATTACGCAGCAGAGTATATTTACAACAAGTACAAGGACATGAAGACTTGTGGTGTTGTAGAGGACGATCCAGCTGCAGGTTATCGAGTTGTAGCCGAGCCAATGGGTATCGTAGCTGCAGTTATTCCAACCACTAACCCTACTTCTACTGCAATCTTTAAGACACTTCTTGCTCTGAAGACAAGAAACGCCATTATTATTTCCCCACATCCACGCGCAAAAGACTGCACTATTGCCGCAGCTCGCATTGTTCGCGATGCTGCCGAGAAGGCCGGCTGCCCCAAGGGTATTATCGACTGGGTTCCAGTTCCTTCCATCGACCTGACCGCAGCAGTTATGAGCAACGCCGATATCATCCTGGCAACCGGTGGTCCAGGCATGGTTAACGCTGCTTATTCTTCTGGTAAGCCAGCTCTGGGTGTTGGTGCAGGTAACACTCCAGCTATCATTGATGACACCGCAGACATCAAGCTTGCAGTTAACTCCATCATTCACTCTAAGACCTTCGACAACGGCATGATCTGCGCTTCTGAGCAGTCCGTTACCGTTCTCGACAGCGTCTATGACCAGGTTAAGAAGGAGTTTGCAGACCGCGGTTGCTACTTCCTCCAGGGTAAGGAACTCGATGCAGTCCGCAAGACTGTCATCATTAACGGAGCTGTTAACGCAGGTATCGTTGGTAAGTCCGCTCACTTCATCGCTAAGACTGCCGGTGTCGAGGTCCCAGAGAAGACCAAGATTCTTATTGGTGAGGTAACCTCTGTTGAGCCTTCAGAAGAGATGGCTCACGAGAAACTCTCTCCAGTTCTTGGCATGTATCGTGCAAAGACTTTTGACGAGGCAATTGCTAAGGCAGAGCGTCTTGTTGCTGATGGTGGCTACGGTCACACCAGCTCTCTTTACGTCAACATTAACGAGAAAGAGAAGATTGCTAAGCATCAGGAGGCAATGAAGACCTGCCGTATCCTGATCAACACTCCTTCCTCTCAGGGTGGTATTGGAGACCTCTACAACTTCAAGATGGCTCCATCCCTAACCCTTGGCTGCGGTACCTGGGGCGGCAACTCCGTCTCCGGCAACGTTGGCCCACAGCACCTGCTTAACTACAAGTCTGTTGCAGAGAGGCAAGAGAATATGCTTTGGCTTCGTGTACCTGAGAAGGTCTACTTCAAGAGGGGCTGCATGCCTCTTGCTCTCCGTGAGCTTAAAGAGGTCTATAACAAGAAGCGCGTCTTCATTGTCACAGACCAGTTCCTTTACAAGAGTGGCTTCACCAAGACTATCGAGGAGACCCTGGATTCCCTGGGTATTGTTCACTCTTCATTCTGGGATGTTGCTCCAGATCCAACCCTTCAGTGTGCCCTTGAGGGCGTAGCTCGCATTCGCTCCTTCGAGCCAGACTGCATCATCGCAATCGGCGGTGGTTCTGCTATGGACGCAGGTAAGATTATGTGGTCCATGTACGAGAACCCAGAGGAGAAGTTTGAGGACATGGCAGCGGACTTCTTGGATATCCGCAAGCGTGTTTACAACTATCCTAAGATGGGCAACAAAGCATTCTTCGTTGCAATCCCAACCTCTTCTGGTACCGGTTCCGAGGTAACTCCATTTGCCATCATCACTGATGCTGACAATGGCGTTAAGTACCCACTTGCAGACTATGAGTTGCTGCCTAACATGGCAATCGTTGATACCGACAACATGATGAGCCAGCCTAAGGGTCTGACCTCTGCTTCCGGTATCGATGTTCTTACTCACTGCCTCGAGGCATTTGTTTCCATGATGGCATCTGACTACACAGATGGCATGGCTCTTCGCGGCATGAAGCTGGTCTTTGAGTATCTGCCACGTGCTTACGACAATCCAAACGATGTCGAGGCACGCGACCACATGGCAAACGCTTCTTGCCTGGGCGGCCTTGCATTTGCTAACGCATTCCTGGGTGTCAACCACTCCATGGCTCACAAGCTGGGCGCTTTCCACCACATTCCACACGGTTGGGCAAACGCAGTTATCCTTACTCGCGTTATGCGCTACAACGCAGCTGAGCGCCCAACAAAGATGGGTACTTTCCCACAGTACGATCACCCACACACTCTTGCACGTTATGCTGAGGCAGGTCGTTTCTGCGGTGTTACCGGTAAGGATGACCGTGAGGTCTTTGAGAACTTCGTTAAGAAGATTGAGGAGCTCAAGGCATACATTGGCGTCAAGGAGACCATCAAGGATTACGGCGTAGATGAGAAGTACTTCCTTGATACCCTGGACGAGATGTCTGAGCAGGCATTCGATGACCAGTGCACTGGCGCAAACCCACGCTATCCACTTGTCTCTGAGATTCGTGAGCTCTATCTGGATGCTTACTACGGTCGTGAGCCAGGCTTCTACGAGGACTAATTCTCGCACCCGCACGCCGCGTCGCTAGCACGTCCGCCTCGGAGCTCCCACCGCGGAGCGCGTCCACCGCTTCCGACTCATAGTGCGTAAAGCACAAAGCAAGAGCCGGTTACCTAAAACCCAGGTAACCGGCTCTTTTTCTTGCTAACAAAATTCGTTGTCTGATCAGTCAATAAGCTGTTTTGATTGAAACCGTGACCCTAGAATCACAAAACACACCTATGTCACATAATCTGTCAAAAAAGGCTATACATTGCTTCAAAAATGAGTACTTGATGCAGAATATCGTCATTTGGTGTGCTTTTCGCATCGAAATTAGCAGATTATCCGACATTGGTGTGTTGTCTCATAGGTTATTTTAGTGATAGTTAAAATTTATATATGAGTTCATTCGTAAATTTGTATATTGAATCGAGTTTATTCATCAAAATGAATTGCTCATGAGAATACCGGCGTAACGTTCGTCTAATCCGGTACAGATTGCTATCACCTAAGTCCTTTTTAATGCTCAGGAACAGATTTTGCATCGCAAGCTGGTTTCTGTAGATATCTGTATTCACAAAGTACTCTTTAATGCTCACCGAATTCAACTCATTTGTTCTTTGATTATCTTTTCTTTGCTGGTAGAAGTCATCATGATAAGCACCGTTGTATTCAACAGCTACTAAATTCAATCCAGACAAATTTGATTTGGACATCTTCCCGAATAGCAAATCAAGCTTTCGTTCCTTTGCTTGTACCCTTGGGTTTATCAGGTCTTTTATTAGATACGATTTATTCAGCGCAAGCGGCATTTGATTAAACCCGCCTTCCCGATATGGAAGAGCTGATCTAAGCGCCATTTTAACCTCCATGGGAGAGGCAGCATCAGAAAAGAAATACTTCATATTTCGTTGTGTTGTTCGTAAGCCAGGTGAATAGGAATCGAGCGCGCTCAATAGAGATATGAGCTCGTCCGTAGTCAATAACGGCGTATTAAATTCGCAGAGATCACCGTTTGGGAGATGACCATAACTAGCCATCATTAAATTCGCAAGCACAAATTGATGAAGAGGACTTTTATTCCTAGAGAGCAAGCAAACAGCTAGGGGAGGCGCAACACAATAGATATTTTGACCCAAATCAATAAGGAATCCTGTCGGCAAAAGGCATTTGAACTGGTGAGATACTCGCTCATCGCAAAATCTTGTTTTTGAATTGTTTCTTAATAGTTCATGGGTAGTTTGTCCCAAGACAATGCCGTATGCTTTCCTTAGAAAACAAAGCTTTTCATCGTATATCTCGGTCGAACACGCTGAATACGTCGCGCGCAAATCCCTTGTTGTCCGTTGCAACAAAACATCTTCATTTCCGCGTATCTTAAGTTGTGCACAGATTTGTAGTGCAGTTTCATGCGAGAAAATAATATCCATTCGTTCCTCCTTAAATTGAGTAACGAATATAACAGCAGGATTTTTCAGCAACCTGTCAGCAGCTTGACAGACTTCCGTTTCTTTTCTGTCAAAACAAGACAAGCCCTCTCATACCTGCAGGTAAAAGAGGGCTTGATAACAGAGCAAATTAAAGTTCAAATGAAACAGTCTAATCAATCATCACAAAACTTATATGGCTAATCAAGATGTCAGCTAAACGTGCTTGTAGGTAACAAACTTGAAAGTGATGCCTTCTGGAGTCACGCCGCCATCTTCTTCGTTACAAACTTCCCACGCAGGATCTTCGTCCAGGTTGGGGAAGTACGTATCCGCATTGACCACGGTGTCGTGCTTCGTCACGTACGCGTAAGAGCACTTGTCGAGAAGAGCGCGGTAAATTGAAGCTCCACCAATAAGCCAGACCTTCTCGGGAGCTTCATCCGCAACTAAACGAAGCGCTTTCTCTGCCGACGACACCACCTCAACGCCTTCGACCTGGTAATCGGCATTTCTAGAAATGACAATGTTGCGGCGACCTTTAAGCGGTCCACCAGGGAAGCTCTCCAGCGTCTTTCTGCCCATGACAACCGTGCAACCGCGTGTGTGCTCAACAAAATACTTCATGTCGGCCTTGTTGGGGATGAGAAGATCTCCGTCGCATCCGATGCCCCAATCGCGTGTTACAGAAACAATTGTGTTCATGTGGTTCTCCTGGCAAGTATCGTCTTAAATGAAATGATGATCTTAGCTTGAGCATCTGCTCGGGCGCTCCTGCAGCGCCAGCCGCGTCTGCTCGGGCGTGCCTGCCGCGATGGCCGCGTTTACAGCGCCAGCCGTGTCCGCAGCAACTGCGCCTAAACCGCAATCGGAATGTTTTTGACCTGCGGACCGTGCTGATAATCCTCGACAATGAGGTCGTCAGTAGTGAAGTCGTAGAAGTTGGTGACGTTAGGGTTCAGGCCCACCTTTGGCGCATCAAAGGTGGGGCGAGAAATCAATTCTTTAACAATGTCAACGTGGCGATCGTAAATGTGAGCATCGGCAATCATGTGAACAAGCTCGCCAGCCTCCATGCCGCTAACCTGCGCAACCATCATCAACAGGATTGCGTATTGGCAAACATTCCAGTTGTTAGCTGCAAGAATATCCTGGCTACGCTGAACAAGCAGCAGGTTGAGTGTAGGTTTGTCCTTACCTGCTTCCTGAGTAACGTTATAGATTGCGTTGAATGCGCAAGGGTAGAGGTTCATCTCCGAGAGGTCGGCAAAGGTATACAGGTTGGTCATAATACGACGGCTGAACGGATTCTCTTTGAGGTCCTTGAGTACCCGGTCCATCTGGTCATAATCGCCATCGGCGTAGTGAGAAACCTGTCCAACCTGATAACCGTAAGCCTTGCCAATGGAACCAGACTCATCAGCCCATGAATCCCAGATGTGAGAGTTAAGATCGTTAACGTTGTTGGACTTCTTCTGGTAAATCCACAGAACCTCATCCATGGCGCTCTTGAGCGCAGTGCGACGAAGCGTCAGCGCTGGAAACTCCTCGCGCAAATCATAGCGATTGCAGACGCCAAACTTCTTGATTGTGTATGCGGAGGTACCATCTTCCCAGGTAGGACGGACCTTCTCGCCTTCGGTGGTGGTGCCGTTTTCAATAATGTCGGAACACATATCAATAAAAATGCGATCTGCTTTGCTCATATTCAATCCTTCAAAATATCGTTCAAAATGGAATAAACGCCTGGTATTTGCGCGTGTGACAAGCTGCTATCAAGTCTCTGCTAAACACATTACCAGTTGCTGTCAGTATAAGCGCTGTAGGGGTCCCCAAAAAGCGGGCTTGAGGAAGTCTGATTGCTCGATACACAAGAACGTCCCAATCCCGAGAGCATCATAATAACTATAAAAAATAGCAAGCCCGCAGGAAAAGGAGAGCCATCAGGCATCTGCGACGGATCGTTTGGGTCAAAATCAGGGCCCTCTCCGCCAAATTCATGCCTGTTGTGCCTGGTATCTTGGTTGTCGTCTTTCTTTGCCATCAATCCTCAATCAAACGCTTACACTTTGATGATACCCGTCGTCGCCCAAGGATTTCATGGCGAGAAACCCCTCTTTTTGTCACTCCACATTCTCTGCAAAGTATTTTGAACACGACGACTTGTTCGCGCCTGCAGCTCGCTTACACCCGCAGCATCCGCGCCCGTAGCGCTCACGTCCGCGGTTCACGCGTCCGCGGCTCCCTACAGGTGCTGCGACGCAAAGATGTCGTTCCAGAACGTGCCAAGCTGCTTAATGAGCTCAATGTCCGCGGGAAGCCACTGCACGTCAAGCAGCTCGTTTTGAGCAAGCCAACGAAGCTCCGAGTGAATCTCTGGGTCCGCGACAGGCTCCTCAGACTCACCAAGCGTGCAGATATAACAATCCATATGCAGGTCAAAGGTGGGGTAGGAGTAAGCTACCGTGTCATAGAAAAACGCTGCTTGTACGCTACAGTGCAGCTCTTCCTGAATTTCTCGACGCAGCGCCTGCTCAGAGGTTTCTCCAGCCTCAACTTTTCCGCCAGGAAACTCCCAGAAACCAGCGTTATCCGCGTCAGTTCTGCAAGCGGCAAGGATTTTGTTGTCCTTATAGAAGATAGCTGCAGCTACATTGACTGTTTTGGCCTCGGCCATGTTATCCCTCCAGCCTGACTGTTGCAAAGACGGTGGAACTCTCGGCATCTTTGAGCACTACCGAGAAACCCGTCTCATCGGTGTATACCTGGGGAGTAATGGTGTCGCCCAAGCGCGCCTGACTTCTGTACTGAACCACAATGCGGCGCAGCTTGTGAGAATAGCCAAGGGCCACAAGCGTATCGACAGCCATGAGCACGTACTGAGCATTGTTGACGTGCTTGTTTGTATCCAGATGCTGCTGAGAAACAAGAATAGCTGGACCATCAACGGCGTTTCCCTCAAGTGCAATTTTTCGAGGAGTTGGTGGCAAATCTACGCGAGGCTCGCCGGTAATGTAGATGCTCTCGCTTTCTGGAACACGAGCAGCCTTGCCTTCTTTAATGTCCATTAAATACCAGGTAGAATCCGCTTTTACGATGTTTGTGCCGTCTGCATCATTAATGACAAACGACCTTGATGCTTGAAGACCTTTCATCTGATATGACCAGGTGCCCACGCAGATCTTCTCGCCAAATTGAGGAAGACGGTCAACTTGAATCTGCCACGTTGCCAGAACCCATGCGTATCCCTCGCTGGTCAGCTGCTTAAAGCCGCGGCCAATATCTTCAGAATGGAACGTCGAGCAATCTTGCAGGTAGTTCATAACGCCTACCAGGGAAAGCTTTCCGGTCTCATCGCACTCGCTATATCTAACTCTACTTTCAATGGTGTACATACAAATCCAAACTCGAAATCAGCAGTTGCTGAGGTATTACAATATGTCGAGAAACCCGTCTAGTTGTCCCATGGGAACGAACCCGGCAAGCGGTCTCTGACTTTTTGCGTAGTATCGTCAAGTTTCTGCTTAGTTACCTGGACTTTTTGCGAAACCTGTTGAGCCTTTTGGGCAGCAATAAGAGTTGCAGTTTGAGCGGCTGCATTTGCTTTTTGGGCTGCCGCGTTTGCCTTTTGAGCAGCTGCATTTGCTTTCTCTGAAGCATTTTGTGCTGCAGCGCTCACTTTTTGCGAAGCGCTTTGAGCCATCGCATCAACCTGCTGTGATGCGTTATGTGCGGCCTCTTCTATTTTCATTGATGCATCCTGAGCTGCGGCTTCAACTTTGTGATGGGTGGTTGGCCCATTCCAAAGAAGGCTGGCAACCGTATCCAAAAAATAGAGCGTGACAACAATAAAGGCCAGTACAGAGATAGTGTGCCTTGAGAAAAGCATCAAAATATCAAGCATCGCTGGAACTAGTACAAAGACTGAAGTAACTGAAAAAGCTCCAAACACAGCGCTGGCCTGGGGACAAATTCGACCATGCAAGTTGAACTTAAACATGGAATAGTCCCACCACTTCTTTTTAAAGCGTCGCTCCAAAAAGAGGCCGGTTGAGTATTCAATAACAGTGGCCAAAAATCCGCCAATAATAAAGACAATAAATGGATTGGAAATCTGGCCAAGTACCAGCCAAACTGCAAGCGCGCCAATGCCATAAATGGGACACGTAGGTCCAAAAAGAAAGCCGCGCTTAGTAAATTCTCCCTCAACAACGGAGCAATAGATGGTTTCGTATACCCAGCCGCCAAAAGAAATCAGCGCAAAAATTATGACCATCTGAGGCAGATGCTGCACAAAGAGCTCAATATTCTTATCGAGTGCAAAGAGTGTACGCAGTGTCTCAGTCATGGTGCTCACGAGAGATTTCCGTAGTCCATGTAGTCGTTGAACTCGTCAGACTCACTGTTTGTTGTGCCCTGAAAATCGCTTTCAGGTGTCGAGAAACCCGTTGGGTGGAAACCCTCTTTTTTGTATGGATTGCCTGTTAGTGTTTCTGCAGTTGAACAAGCTTTATCGCAAGTTGTTACAATCCAAGCCTCTTTGGTATGAGGTGGAATAGGAACTAGAGGAAACATGTGATGCAAGATAATGTCTTCCTCAACAGGGGTTAAATCAGGGAAATCCTCGCGGGCATTATCAAGTGCATGGCGAGGGTGCGTAAATCCGTGCCAGTTGTCTGGCGCGGCTTCGTGATCATGCCAATCATAGAGGTAGTAGTCATGAAGAAGTGCGCCACGTACAAGGGCATGCTCGTCAACTTTGATGCCAGCGTTCATGGCAAATGCAAGGCTGCTATAAGCAACCGCAATAACGTGGTCGAGCGTGCTGGTAGTTCCATGTTGTGTAAAAGTTGCAAGCTGATAGAGTCTTCCAGACTTCAGAATAGGAGTCGAAAGCTCATCGAACCTCTCGCGAATTTTAGAAACGTCAACCAAAAAATATCCCATCAACTGTGCGCACACATTAGAAAATCGTGAGCGTACCCCTTGTAATGTATCTATAAAAGATTAGTTAATATGACGGTTACGTGCAATCTTTTTGGCTGAATGTTACGAAAACGAAAGAATAGAAAATGCAAGCTTTGGCGGCGTCTTTTGTGCTGTTTAACTGCTCTTATGCTTTCTTACTGTAAGGGCTCATGTGGTCCACTACAACGTTTACCGCGCCAGGAAGACACCTAGCAGAATAGGCGTAGATGTCGTGGCAGGTGACCTCGCCATTTACTTCCAGTGGCATAGGCGCTGTTGATTCAACGGTAATTTCTTTACCGCTAAAGCTATTGAGGTAGGGCCTACCAAGCGAGTCTCCCGTGCGATCAAAGAAGCCAGAAAGCAGTGGACGTACCAGTTTTGCAGTCATGTGAGTCTCAATGACAATAACCTCAAGCAGGCCGTCATTCATACGATTACCAGGGGCTAATTCAATTCCTGCTTGCATCATGGAGCTGTTTGCAATAAGGCAGCCAATACCCTGAAGCTCATGTACTTTGCCGTCAACGGTAATTTTGAAGTCGTGAACTGGCGGCATAAGGTTGGCTAGGGCTGCAGTAAAGTATGCGGCTTCTCCAAAGGTTTGTTTGTGGGGGATAGCTGAACGCATAATTTCTGCGTCAAGGCCTGTGCCGGCCATTAAAGGAACTCCAGCTACATGGGTTTCTCCCGATACTGTGGTCCAGGTAATCTCACCCAGATCAAGACGTGCGGTCTGAAGGTTTCTGCAGGCCAGCGCCAGTGCGTTAGGTTCAGGAGCATTTCCGATACTTGCAGCTAGAAGATTAGCAGTTCCAGAAGGGAAGACCAAAATAGGCGTCTGACATCCTCTTAGGCCATAGAGCAGGCTAGATACCGTGCCATCGCCGCCCGAAAGCACCACTACGTCAAAATCTTCAGGCTGAACAGAACTCAGAACCTCATCTGTGTGCCAATGGCTTTCGACTAGTTTTACCAGGCATTCATCGCCACACTTCAGAAGAG
>JABZHC010000027.1 GCA_015259035.1 Atopobium sp. | reverse complement strand
CCTCGCGTCACGCTAGTCGATACGAGCGTCCACCTCAAGCCAGCCAAGCTGGTCGATGTTGCCCTTGACATGCTCGCAAGACTTACGCCATGCCTCAATCTCGGAGTCGGAAAGCTCGGGCACAAAGACCTTCTCGACACCATTGGCACCAATAACTGCAGGAAGTGAAGAGTAGAAGCCGGAAACGCCATACACGTCGTTGAGCAGCGTGGAGACTGGCGTGATCAGCTTGGTGTCGTGGACAATAGCCTTGATGACCTCGACGGCGCCGTTTGCAATGGAGTACTCGGTGCACTGCTTGCCACTGTAGGTAACGTATCCACCCATGCGTCCGGCCTGCTCAAGCTCTGGGAGGTCAAAGGTCTTGCCCGTCTGAGCTGCAACTTCGTCGAGGGTGAGGCAGCCAATGGAGACATGTGACCAGCAAGCAAACATGCCGTTGCCGTGCTCGCCGAGCATCCAAGCGTTGATGCAAGATGCTGGATAGCCGGTAGCGCCGGAAAGTGCATGGCGGAGTCGAGCGGAGTCCAGCGTGGTACCGGAGCCGATGACCTTATTTGGATCAGCGCCGGTCAGATACTGGAGCTCAGTGGTAACAACGTCGCAGGGGTTTGCGATGTTGACCCAAACGCCATCAAAGCCTGCGTCTGCAATGCGCTTGGCAAACTTCTTAGCCTCATCAGTGGTGACGAAGAGCTCGCCATCGCGGTTGCCCGCAGCAGCAGCTACATGACCAGCAGCGTTAACAATAATGTCGCAGCCAGCAAGCTCCTCGTAACGGTCATCAAGCTCATAGACGCGAGCAGGGTGTGGATAAAATGGCATTGCATCCAGCAGGTCGTTTACCTGAGCCTTGCAGAGAACCTCATTTGTGTCGCTAATGTAGAGCTCAGTTGCAAGTCCCTGGTAAAGTAGGGCGTTTGCAACATGTGCACCAACATGATTAGCGCCGATAATACCAATTTTGCTGATGAGAGCCATAGTCCACCTCTTTTGTCTCGCCAAAATACTGTGCCTGTTAGCTTAACGGTTTTCTAGGCAAACGGGAAACGATACAAAAAATGAAACATATTAGATACAACAATCCCCTCAACGTGCCATTTAAGCCCGCAAACGGTATAGTAGTAACCCAAGATTTGGAGAGGAACTATGGGATACAAGACACCAACATGCTCTATTGCGCGTAGCTGCGGAGGCTGTGAATGGCTTTCGGTCCCCTATCCTATCCAACTTAAGCGCAAACAAGCGCAGGTAGAGGAACTTCTCGCCCCGCTGGCAAGCATCAATAACGTAACTATCGAGCCCATCCGTGGAATGGACGAGCCTCTGGCGTATCGTCACAAGGCAGCGACGCCGTTTGCGCCGGGTAAGGGCCGCACGGTTCGCTCCGGTTTTTACGCAAGCGGAACGCACAAAATTATTGCCTCAAAGGAGTGCCTGGTAGAAGACGGTCGAGCTCGTGCTATCCTCAACGACGTGGCGTATCTTGCCGGCCAGTTCAACATCCATGCTTACCAGGAAGATCGCGGCAAGGGAGCGCTGCGCCATGGCGTGGTTCGCTGCGGATATGCCACCAACGACGTCATGCTGGTGCTAGTGGTCAACGGCCAGCACCTGCCCCATGAGCAGGAGTTTATTGCTGCGCTTCGCAAAGCGCACCCTGAGCTGACCAGCATCTTCTTGAACGTCAACCAGAAGCGCACCAATGCAATCTTAGGGCGAGAAACCCGTCTGCTTTGGGGTTCAACATCCATGAGCGACAAACTTTTGGGCTGCACGTTTGAGATTGGTCCAACCAGTTTCTACCAGACCAACCCTCAGCAAACTGAGGTGCTCTACCAGCTGGCAATCGACGGTGCACTTGCTGGCTGCGAGCTAGCTGACTGCGAGCTTGCTGACTCCGAGTCCGCCGGCGCCGCGCAGACCAGCGCCTCCGCGCAAGCAGACGCTTCCGCACCGGCCAGCAACCTGCGAGTTCTTGACGCCTACTGCGGTACAGGAACCATTGGACTTTGCTTAGCGCACGCCGCTCAAGCTCAAGGCATCAACCTCTTACTCACTGGCGTTGACCAGGTTGAAAACAACATTCAAATGGCTCGCAGAAACGCTCGAAACAATAAACTTGAAGCCGAATTTATCTGCGATGATGCCACTCGCTACATGCAAGCTCTGGCAAAAGACGGTCAGAACTTTGATGTTATTATTCTTGATCCACCTCGTGCAGGTTCAACGCCTGCCTTCCTTAAGGCAACAGCTCAGCTAGCCCAGAAAAAAATCGTGTACGTGAGCTGCAACGTTGTCACACAGGCCAGAGACCTCAAAGTTCTTCTCGACAGCGGGTTTGCCATTGAACGCGTGACGCCTGTGGACATGTTTCCCCACACCAAGCACGTTGAGTGCGTTGTAGTGCTTTCTCGGGTCTAGATTAAAGGCACAAATTGAATTGAGCGGCTATGAAAACGGTAGAATTTGGAAAACAAAATAACGACGTAATCATGCTGCTTCACGGCGGCGGTTTGTCTTGGTGGAACTATAAAGCCGAGGCTGAACTACTGAAGGATCAATATCACGTTGTGCTGCCGATTCTTGACGGACATGCAGGTAGTGACAATGATTTTATAAGCATCGAGAAAAACGCAAGTCGGCTCATTTCTTTTATCGATAAAGAATTTGGTGGCTCGGTCCTACTTATTGGAGGCCTGTCCCTTGGCGCGCAGATTTTAGTAGAAATGCTGACGCAACGAAACTCAATTTGTCAAAACGCTGTCATTGAAAGCGCATCTGTTATTCCATCCAAGCTGACAAATGCCTTGATTAAACCAATGTTTTCTCTGAGTTATGGCTTAGTAAAAATGAAGTATTTTGCTCAAATGCAATTTGACTATCTTCATATTCGTAAAGATTTATTTGAAGACTATTATCGGGACACGTCACAAATCTCAAAAGAGAACATGATCGCATTCTTGGAAGCAAATACATCCTATGAGATAAAACCCAACCTTCAAGATGTCCACGCCAACATCCATATACTTGTCGGCGAAAAAGAACAGAAAAAGATGATCTGTTCAGCAGAACAATTGCACAAGGTACTGCCTGGTAGTGTTTTTGAAATAAAGAAAGACTTATATCATGGCGAGTATTCCATCAATTACCCCGAAGAGTATACAAAAGAGCTTCTAGACATGATGTGCTACATATCTTTAAACAGCTCATCTGCGGTGTTGTAGGATGTTGCTTGAATTTTACCTGACATGATATCGCGTGCTTCGTCCATAGCAGCCAGTGTTTCAGCATTAAACTTTGGGATTTCCACTTTAAAAGGAAGGCCGCCGTGCAAAACGCACTGGCATAAGAAGATGTTTACAGCACTTGACATATCGATGCCGAGCTTTTTAAACAGTTCATTTGCTTCTGTTTTGACATTGCTATCGATGCGAATTTGAGTAGGACTTGTTGCCATAGTATCAGCTCCTTTTTAAGCGATTTTGATACAAATGGTATACGTTGTCAAGTAAATAGCAGATTAGTTTTGAATTTGTTTTGTTTGTCCGACGTTATTTTTCCCTTGAATTCTCAAAGCAAGTGCAACGTTTAATGATGGTAGACTTCTCAAAGACACTTCCAACTCAGGAGCTCCTGTGATTATTAAAAACGAAATACCTCTTTTAGAATATGACGATGCCTCTCCAGAGGTTATTACAGCAGATCACGAATGGACCGCAGGTCAGTTGCCAGAAAAGTGTCTCTTTGCATTTCTCGGAGACGTCGTCCATGATTACGCCAACCAGCACGGAGCAGAGGTCGTAGAAACAATCGTAACCGTTTCTCGAGACATTAAAGTCTACGTTTTAGATTCATATGGCGAGAAAATCTGTTTAGTTCAATCCCCTACTGGATCTGCTTCATCCACACAGGTAATGGACATACTGGTTACCTGTGGATGTAAGAAAATAATTGCAGTTGGTTCATGCGGCGTTCTAAAAGAGATACAAGAAAATGCCTTTCTCGTCCCAACCAAAGCTCTTAGGGCGGAAGGGACGTCCTATCACTATCTTCCAGCATCAAGATATATAGAGCTCGACGAAGATCCAATTTCTGTCATAGAAGAGACCTTCAAAAAAGACGGCCTCTCTTTTGAAACGTGCACCACCTGGTCTACTGACGGTTTCTTCCGTGAGACAAAGGAAATGGTTGAGTATCGCCTGCAAGAAGGATGCTCAGTTGTAGAAATGGAATGCTCGGCACTAGCCGCCTGCTGCAGAAAACGAGGAGCTCAGTTTGGACAGTTCCTTTTTACGGCAGACTCTTTGGCAAACGTTCATGAATATGACGAGAGGGACTTTGGTAAAGATTCGCATGAAAAGGCACTGCTTCTTGGTCTGGAGATAGTAAAGAACTTTACCTAAGCCATCGCTAGACATCTGCACTTACTGCGTTTCAAAAATTTAAGCGTACAATTGTTAATGTGCACTACTTAGCTTTTCATCAGGGCATTTCTACAATTAGTGAGGCTCATATGAAAGTTCAGCAGCTCATCAAAGAAACGTGCGCGATAGTCTCTGAAGACCTCGGCAAAGCAAAAGCAGATCAGATTGCACAGGCAGCTCAAACGCGATTCGAGGCGCTCTGTACAGAAAATGCATCCGATTCCAAAGAGCTCCGCGCTCACTCTTACAAGCGCATTTACCCTGGTATTGCAGTCTATGAAGCTCTGCGCGCAGAGGGCATTTCACAAGAAAAGGCCGTCTGGTATATTCGCGAGTATTTCCAGCGTTTTGCCGCTAAACGAGTCCCACTCTTCCAATGGGCCATCAAAACGTTTGGTCTTGCACGCAGGTTTCCTCGCCTCTTTAAATCAGGTATCGAGAAAAGCTGCACATCAAACGCAGGATTTGCCTTTGAGTATCCAGAAAGTCATGGTAACGAAGCTCGCCTCAACATTGTGAGCTGCCCCTACTATGAGATAACCAAAAAATATGGCTGCCCCGAAATAACCGCTGCATATTGCGATAGTGACGATGCAGGATACGGTAATTTGCACCCGCAGCTTATCTGGGGTCGTACAAAAACCATAGGCCACGGTGGCGATTGTTGCGATTTTCTCTTAGAGTATAAAGAGAATTAATCACCGGTAGACGCTGTCTGCTGCTATCGTCACTGGACTTCCGTCAGTTTTATGACCTACCTTGAGTGACACCTACTAGGAGTTTTTATGCAAGAAAATCGTATGTTTTCTGACGTCAAGCTGGCAAAAAGACTGACTCCTGCTTGGCTTAGCCCCTTTTTTGCCTTTTTTACTATGATTGTTGGACAAATTGTCGGCGCCATTGTAATGGCTTTCTCAGCAGCTCTTGCCGCAGTCCCCTATTTCTTAGCAAATCCACAGCTTACAGATCGTCTTTCTAATCCCTCAAATATGCAGGAGCTTTTTGGAGATTACTACCTCCTACTCTCACTCTTTTCTTTCGTCTTTATTGCTGGTCTCTTTTTACTATGGGTTAAGTTCTTTGAACAACGTCCGATTGTTACTCTGGGATTTTACAAAGATAACTGGAAGAAAGAGCTTCTCAAAGGCTTTGGTCTAGGACTTCTTCTCTTTTCTATTGTGATGTTGATTCTGATTTTGTCCGGATCTTATCAATTGGTTGGCACTACTTTTACGCCTTATACATTCGGCTTTGTTCTTCTCACCATTCCGTTTTGGCTGATTCAGGGAGGAACAGAAGAGCTTGTTACCAGAGGCTGGCTTCTTCCTGTCATGGCAGAGAAATCCAACAAAATTATTGCAATCGTGGTCTCGAGCAGTCTGTTTGGCCTTCTCCACATGTTTAACAGTGGCTTTACTATGCAATCCCTGATCGACCTAATTCTTTTTGGCGTCTTGGAAACGTTCTACATCATCAAAACAGACAATCTCTGGGGAGCTGCTGGCATTCATGGAGCTTGGAACTTTGCTCAGGGCAACATCTTTGGAGTTCTGGTAAGCGGTAGCACTACAGGCAGTTCTTTGCTGCAGTTTGCCCCTGGCAGTGGCCCGAATTGGCTTACCGGCGGTAGCTTTGGCGCAGAAGGTTCCATCGTTTGCACGCTTGTTATGCTGGTAACTATCCTGATTCTTGCCTATCAGCTCAAGAAATCTGGCAAGCTCTTTGCAAAGAAATCTGTCGAGGCCGAAAGCAACAATTTATAACTTTATATTTTGATGAATTTCAATATCTACTCTCTAAAGGAAGAACTAAAGAATGTGTTTAATTTGCGACAGAATTCAAATGATCAAAGAAGGAACTAACCCGTATTTTGTTAAAGAATTAGAAACTGGTTACGTTGTCCTAGGCGATAACCAGCACTTTAAGGGATACACAATTTTTCTATGTAAGCAACATGCATCAGAACTTCATGAGCTGGATACAGACTTTAAACTAAAGTTTCTTGAGGAAATGTCCCTTGTTGGAGAAGCGGTATCGCGCGCATTTCCATGCGAAAAAATGAACTACGAGCTGCTCGGTAACGGAGATTCTCATCTTCATTGGCACTTATTCCCTAGAGTTTCCGGAGATCTAGGCGAATACGGCCATAACGGCAAAGGTCCTGTCTGGTGGTACCCCATGGAAAAGATGTATGACAGCTCAACCTGTCCTTCTCCAGAGGAATTAGGAGCCCTGAAGACAAAGCTCTTACTTGAACTTACTAAGGTGCTGTTATCTACAGAATAGTCAGAAACGATAGGATTTTTAACAAGCTGTCGTAGGGAGGGTGAAAATAGTGGCATTTGATTTTAAAAAGGAATTTAAAGAGCTCTATGCGCCAAAAAATAAGCCAGGCATAGTAACTGTTCCGTCTATTAATTATCTTGCAGTAAGAGGGTCTGGAGATCCCAACGTAGAAGATGGCGAATACAAACAGTCAATAGGGCTGCTTTACGGTGTTGCTTATACCATCAAAATGAGTAAAAAGAGTTCACATCAAATTGAAGGGTATTTTGATTTTGTTGTTCCTCCATTAGAGGGCTTCTGGTGGCAAGAGGATACTCATGGTGTTGATTACGCTCATAAAGAAAACTTCAAGTGGATTTCAGTTATTCGCCTACCCGACTTTGTTACCAAAGAAGATTTTGATTGGGCCATTGCTGAAGCAACTAAGAAAAAGAAGCTAGATTTTTCTAAGGTAGAATTCTTTACCTATGAAGAAGGCCTCTGTGTGCAATGCATGCATATTGGACCTTACAATAACGAGCCTGAAACTGTTTCACTCATGCATGAATACATGGAGAGCCAGGGATACGTTTTAGACATCACTGCTGAACGCATGCATCATGAAGTTTATCTG
This sequence comes from Atopobium sp., assembly GCA_015259035.1. Classification (GTDB taxonomy): domain Bacteria; phylum Actinomycetota; class Coriobacteriia; order Coriobacteriales; family Atopobiaceae; genus Lancefieldella. The sequence goes on along the minus strand of JABZHC010000027.1, from coordinate 5,818 downwards.
AGCGATGTACGTAAAATAGCTCCAGATAAACTAAAGACCGTCATCAGACATCCAATCAGAAAAGCCTAATGAACTTCTTTGCTCTGGATTAAATCTGTAAACCAATCTTCATAACTAACCAAATTTCATTAAATTCTAATTTCATAGATAGTTTGATTTTCTTGTCACCTCCTCCTTATAATTAAAATAACAAAGGAGGAGGTGTTTTATGTCAAAGAAACAAATCAATCTATTTGTAGGTTCTATCGGAGCTTTTATCGGAGTATTTGTTTTTATCGCTTATATTCCACAAATTATTGCAAATCTACAGGGCGTAAAGGCTCAACCTTTTCAGCCGCTATTTGCAGCAGTTTCTTGTCTCATTTGGGTCATCTATGGTTGGACTAAAGAGCCCAAAAAGGACTGGATTCTTATTATCCCAAATACTGCTGGTGTAATTTTGGGCGGTTTGACGTTCCTTACTGCTTTATAACAGCTAAACAGCAACTTTACATTAGAAATCTGGTGACATGAAAAATGCCACCGGATTTCTATTTTTCTCCTGGCAGTGGCCAGGATTGGCTTACCGACGGTAGCTTTGGCGCAGAAGGTTCCATCATTTGCACGCTTGTTATGCTGGTAACCATTCTAATGCTTGCCTATCAGCTCAAGAAGTCCGGCAAACTCTTTGTAAAGAAGCCTACCGAGAAACCCGCCGAGGTCGCAGGTGCAAATCTACAAATTTCATACTACGCTGAATTTCACGAGCGCATTGCATTCTGTTCACTTAGATCGATTGATTTTTCTCGTCCACTTCTCCTGCACCTTAAGGAGAAGTGGATTGTGTATATACGGTTAATTTGCAGCTTGAACAGCAAGTCCTTCTCGCCATTTATTATTATTTATCTATCTTGTTGCTGTTTGAGGAGAAATAATGCGCGCTAAGAAAGTTCTGAGCATTTTATTTGCTCTTGCTCTTGTTTTGAGCAGCCTACCTGCATCTGCAATTGCTGAATCTATTGAAGACGCAGGTAAATACTCTGTTGTAGTCTCGTACGTTAACGTATTAAACGACGAAGAGATTCACGCTCCTTCTAAACAAGTTGTAAATGAAGGAGAATCTTGGTCTGTTACAGCTCCAACAATTACTGGCTATGACTTGGAAGATCCTGCTCAGGCAACCGTTACTGGCGTTGCTTCTGGCTCAGATCACTACATTAAACAGACCGTCTATTACATGCCTGGTTATGTTACCTACACCGTTAAGCGCATGAAGGAGATGACTACCGGCAATTATGTTGAGGCGTCCTCCGAAGAAAATTACGGTGTGCCTGATGCAATTGTTACGGCCGCAGATGTTACCTATCCAGGTTTTGTACGCACAACTACAGACCTTTCGCTCAAGGTTACCGCAGATGGCAAGGCTGTTAAGTACATCTATTACGATCGCAATCCTCGCAGCGCAATCTACTTCTCAACTTCCGGCAGTGAGCTGTCTCCTGTAATTGGAAATCCAGGAGATTCTGTTCCTGCCGTCCCCAATCCAACACGAACTGGTTATACCTTTGCTGGTTGGGACCTTAATGACGATGGTATTGCAGATTCTTTGCCTACCACCATGCCTCAAGAGCCTGTTACTGCAAAGGCACTTTGGACTCCAGCAACAGCAACGTATCACTACGCCTATTTTATTCAGGATCCAAATAACCCTTCTAACTACAACTACGTCACAACTACTGCAGCCTCCGGAACCGTTGGAACAATGACTGCAACTGCTCCTGTTCAGCCAAATACAGGTGTTTTCCGCTTTGAAACGTACAGTCACGAAAGCGATCCAACCCCTATTGCAGCAGATGGCTCTACCACTATTAACGTTTACTACAACCTTGCAACAATCACCGTTAACGTGCGTCCAAAGAGAAATGGCTCCATTCTTGCAACGCTTACGCTTCGTTATGGCGACTCGTTTAATCCTTACGCCATCAACCCCAATACCGGCAACAAGTACAGCGACGACATGCTCGCCGCCGTGCGTGCAGACGACCCTTCTGGAACCTACTATTGGTATGGCATAATCCCTGGTGTCGGCGGCACCGCAACCACCACCCAAGCAAAAACAACTGACCCAGGCTCCAAGATTACCGCGGATAATGTGTTTGAAATTTACGGCCGCTATACCAATTCCACTGCTCTTGGTCCACGCTACCGCTTCTACTACTATCAAAATCTTGATGGTACTTACGATATGGGCGGAGACCACACGCTTTCTCGACCTGGCATGATTACAGAGATTGCAAGAAATGATGTTGATCACTATCTTGAGAGCGAGAATAGACATCCTGGTTTTTCGTATGACGGCTACCGCATGAGCATTGACCATTTTGATGGAACCAATTACGATGCACTTGGTTGGACCAGTTGGCAGCCATACAACTACGACTACCTCACCACTGATTACAATTCCAACTTGATTGAGCACCGCTATAAGCGCAATACCTATACCGTTACCTACGTAAGCTCTGGTACAACTGTTGCTACGCACTCTCATCTCTTTGGAGAGCCCTTTAATGCCAGCACCGATGTTCCTGGCACCTCTTTAACTTCTCCACGACCTGGTTATGTTTTCAAGGGCTGGTACGACAATTCAGAGACTGTGGGTACTCCTATTACCGACACCACTATGCCTGCAACTAATACGGTGCTGTATGCCAAGTGGGCACCTCTGACCGCAACCGTTACCTTTGACTCTGAGGGTGGTTCACCAGTCAACTCGCAGGAGCTCACCTACGGAGACGCAGCTACAAAGCCAGCCGACCCTGTACGAGAGGGCTATACCTTTGCTGGTTGGATTCTCTATACCAACGGAAACCCTTCTGTATACAGCTTCTCTGCAGCAGTTACAGGTGACATTACCCTCCACGCACTCTGGAAGAAGAACGACTCCTCCGTCTCGTACACGGTCATTCACCAGACAGATGACGGTCAGATTCTCTCAACCACAACCGAGACTGCTCCAATCGGCTCTCTTGTCAGCAAGTGGGCTCTCGACGCCGCTGATCGCGGAGACTACGCCTATGTAGACGTTTCTTCTCGCTCTATGGTTCTTGACGAAAACGCCGAGAATAACGTCTTGACCTTCACATATAGCAAGGAAGCTCGCTACAGCTATACCGTCCATTACGTTGACGCACAAACTGGTGAGCAAATCCATTCCGACGATGTCATTGGCAGCCAGACGCTCAACCTGCAGAATGTTTCTGCTCGTGAGATTGACGGTTACACACTTCAGGGTGACAGCACCGGTTATGTTTCTGCAGACCAGCTTGAGTACACGTTCTACTACACAAAGAACCCTGAAGCGCCTGCAGCACCTCAGACTCCAGCAAAGCGCAAGAGCGCTCTGCCCGAGACTGGCGACGCTTCAAGCGTGATTCTTGTTAGCACAGCTCTAACCTCTGTGGCTTCCTTGGGAACTTCCTTTGTTTTGCGTCGTAGGAAAAGTGACAAAGAGTAACAGGAAGTATTAAGGCAAATGTAAAACCCGAGCGCTTTAGCACTCGGGTTTTTTGTTTACGTATTCTTGAAGTAGTCGGAGACAGACACAGCTCTAGCCAGAAAACTACTCTCCAGCAGCCATTCCCGGAAAGCCAATCTGTCGTAGTGCCTCATACAGCACAATAGCGGCAGCATTTGAAACGTTAAGTGCACTGACCGAGAACTCGTTAGGGTCAATGAAGTTTCCGCAGATATCCTGCTGTAAAAGCGCTGGATGAGAGTACTGATCATCACCGTCAAGTGCATCGTGCTTTTGACTCCAGTCCTCACGATTAACCAGGCTTGCGGAGTCTTGCAGCATTGGGATTCTCTCGCACTCGTCAGCATGCTGGGCCAGGAGTTCCTCGGATAATCCCAAGCTTTCTTTGCCAAAGATAAGGTAATCCCCATCGCGATACGTTGCCTGTGTATAGGTCTTCTTAGCTTTCTTAGTAAGGAAGTGCAGCGGGGATCTACTGGCCGTAAAAGCGCCGTTGGAAGCAATGTCTACAGCGGAGACAGCGTCGTGTGCAGCGTCCCCAGCAGGTGCACCAGATGCTTGGGCTAGACCGTTCTTCTCCAGAAATTGATCCCAGTTATCGTAGACAGAAACGTTAAGGCTTTGCCAATAGGCCATACCTGCTCGTTTGAGGCTTTTGTCATCAAGCGAGAAACCCAACGGGCCCACCAAGTGCAAGTGAGTCCCGCTCACTACGCAGGTGCGGCCAATGTTTCCCGTATTTGCGGGAATTTCGGGCTCTACCAGTACAACGTTGAGCATAGGTTATGCCAGAACAAAGCTGGTCAGGAATGCAATAAGACCGCCAAGTGCCATAGTGGCTGGCAGCGTCACAAACCAAGCGGCAATAATCTTGCGCGCAACGCCCCAGCGCACGGAGCTGCGACGACGAGCAGACCCTGCGCCCATGATAGATGTGGTGATGACCTGCGTGGTGGAAACTGGTGCTCCAAGAGCGGTCATGATCTCGATTGCAACGGTAGAACTTGTTTCGGCGACAAAGCCAATAACTGGCGTGAGCTTGGTGACGCCATCGCCAACGGTACGCATAATGCGGCCGCCGCCAATGGAGGTGCCCAGTGCCATGGTGGTTGCGCAGAGAAGCTTGACCCACAGAGGAATGCCGTTAGAAGGGTCGTGAAGACCGGCGGTTACCAGCGCCAACGTGATGATTCCCATAGTCTTCTGAGCGTCATTATTGCCGTGGCTGTATGCCATAAACGCAGCTGAGAGCACCTGAAGACGGTGGAAGAGACCATTTGCCTTTTTAGGTGGCCAATCAGCAAAGATCTCAAATACCAGCTTCATAATAAAGTAGCCCAGGGCCATACCAATAAGAGGCGAAGTAAACAGAGGAATAACAACTTTCTCTAGGACACCCGCCCAAAGAATGTGACCTGTGCTGCCGGTAAAAACAATGGTTGCACCAATAAGGCTGCCGATGAGCGCATGCGAAGATGAACTTGGAATTGAGAACCACCAGGTAAAGAGGTCCCAAATAATGGCACCCATCAGTGCAGCAAAAATAACGTAGAGCTGTAGCTGAATATCAACCAGACCAGACGCAATGGTCATAGCAACTTTCTCGCTCATAAGTGCGCCGATAAAGTTCATGATAGCCGACATGATAATTGCTGTGCGTAGAGGCAAAGCCTTGGTATACACCGTGGTAGCAATAGCATTTGCGGTGTCATGGAAGCCGTTAATGAACTCAAATATCAGAGCGGAAATAAGTACCGCAATAAGCAGGATGCTAGCCATTTTTCACGATAACATTCTGAACAGCGTTTGCAACGTGCTTGCAAGCGTCAAGGGTTGACTCAAGTCTATCCAGAAGGCTCTTCCACTTAAGAACCTCAATTGGATCATCGACGTTTCTGAAGATAGAGCTCAGAGCGTTGCGATACACAACATCGCCCTGGTCCTCATACTCATTTGCAGAGCGTGTATGACGAATGACAGAATCATCCTTGTGATAATCAGGGAGACGATCAAAGGCCTTTTGCAGCTCCTCTGATGCAAACAGAATCAGATGTGCCACCTGAACAGCCTCTGGACGCATTTCTTTGATGTCATACATGCTGAGGTGTGCAGAGACGCTCTCAATACCGTCTGCAATCTCATCCATAAGCAGGGCAAGACGTGAAATGTCCTCGCGATCAAATGGCGTAATAAAGGATGTGTTGAGGGTGGAAATAATCTTTCCTACCTGGTCATCGCAGAGTGTCTCGTAGTTCTTGATTTGGACTTCATAATCTTCTGAACTTGGGAATGACTCCATATAGG
>JABZHC010000026.1 GCA_015259035.1 Atopobium sp. | reverse complement strand
ACACTTGACCAGTCAGTAAAGAGCAGGTCAGCCGACAGAACCGAAGTGTTGGAGCTGAAGTCGGTCTCAAAGGAGAGCTCCTCTGGGTCCGCGTCAGCGTAGCGAGCAAGAATCTCCTCCATACGGGCAGGATAGCGCTTCAAATACTCTGGATGTGGGCGGACCACAATGCGCCAGCCGCGGCCCATGAGCTGCTCAAGCAGGCCATCAAGGCAGCTGTCCATCAAGTTGTCGTACTGCCACGAAGGACCAATCAATAACAGGGGTTTCTCGCCAGGTTTACGCTGGCCCAGATTCTGCTTCTGGTAGTTCTGGATTGACCTGTCGAGAAGATCGTAGCCAATAGCAGGCTTTCTCTTGGATGGCGTGCCGTAGTACTTCTCGACCAGCTCAAGATCGTGCTGTTGGTGAGGACCAACGCAGAGAACATCGTCGTAGTAGGTGTACTCATTGCGCGTCGAGGTGACTGTCATAGAGGTCATGTGGTGGCACATGTACATGTACTCAGCGTCTTTGCGCACGTAGGAGCGCTTCATGTAAGAGCTCTCCAGGTCACCGAGGGAGGTAACCACAACGTCGGCATCGAGCTTCATGAAGAGCGTAATGAGGCGACGCTGGCCCAAATAATAAGGAATCAGGCGAGGCTGCTGTTTTGCCAGCTCAAAGACCTGGTCATTAGGGTCAGAGGTGACATAGTGGATGCGGATGTCAGAGTTTGCCAGCAGCCACTCAATAGCGCCCTGGAAGTATTTGTAGAAGCCGCTTGACTCAGAATAGAAAACCAAGTGCTTGCCGATGGTGTCAAAGAAGCGCTTGTAGTCCTCTTTTTCGCGGGCAGCATGAGGATCGTGCTGGAACCACTTGTGAGTGGACTTGGTTGCTGCGTCCATTGCCTCAAATTCATCGCGAGCAGCGTTGAGATCGTCATAGTCAACCTGTTTACGAGGGTCAATGATAATGTTGCAGACAATCTGAACCAGGATTGAGAGAAGGTTTGAGCAAACCCAGTAGAATGCCATGCCGCAAACAACGTAAACCGCAAGTACAAGCGACATTGCAATAGAGAGGCCGTTTGTGGTGTTCTTCTCGGCACGAGACTGCTCGCGCTGGAGTGGATTCAGCTTGTTGGATGCAAGGCCAAGAGCAACCGAGGACAGAGCTGCTGCGAGAGGCATAATCCAGGTGATACCACCATCAATGATTGGGGTCATGCCCAAAAACTCTGTACCCGGAGCGCCGGAATCAGTGATGCCATGGATGACGTCTACCAGACCAAACAGAATGACTACCTGGATAGCCAAAGGAATAAGGCTCAGCAGCGGGTGATAACCTGCCTTTTTGTTGAGCTCGTTGGAGCGCTCCTCGATGGTCTCTCTGTCGCCGAAGTAGCGTGTCTTCAGGCGGAAGGTCTCGGGCATAAGACGCACCATAACAATGGAATTTTGCTGCGTCCAAAGCGCCAGAGGCATCAGGATGATTTTAGTTGCAAGGGTGAAAAGGAAGATTGCCGCCCACCAACTGCCGGTCAAGTCGTATGCGGGCTGAACGATAAGTGAAAAAACGTGCGCGAGCTGCTCCATATACAAACCTTCTACGAGAAAACTCTACAGAAGCCAATAAAACCTAAGGCCTGAAAAACCAATGGAATCCATGGCAAACTCAATAAAACTTTCAGCGTCTAAACGAAGCTTGCAGTATCTAAAGTTAACCTGAAGTATCCATTTGTGCATAACTGATTTATGGTATCAAAAAACGCTATTTATCGGCAGTTTAAAGCAAATAAACAAAATGGAATATCTTTGATTTGCATGGATAAAATTTATACATAAATTGTTCTTTTTCAAATCATTCTCTTAAAGTTACGTAGGCAATTGTCTTTCTCGTTAATCAAAATTTAACCCCTGAAATGGCATTTTATTTGATTTTGGGGTTGCAATCGCAGTTCTGCTGGCTAAAATACTCTCCATGTTATTTTTAATATTCGGCGCATTAGAGCGCTTTTGAAATGAGGAGATTCTATGCAGGCAAATCTGCAGGAGCTAAAAGAGACCTATTCGCGGCAGACGTATAGTGTGTTTTCGATCAACCGCCAGCAGAAGATTGCTGACTCCCAAGTTACTTTTTCGCTTGCTCATTCTGTTTTCATTATTCCTGTGTTTGGATCAGCTGAGATTACTATTGGCGGCAAAGAATTTATCTGTGAAGGAACCACAGTTGTGCACGCTCCTGCAGGTCAGACCGTAACGTATCGCACGCTCTATGGACGCTCATTTGACCATGTAAATATCTACTATGATGGCGTTCAAGGAGATACCAGCAGCCCAATCTTCAATGCATACGCATTTGATCCTCAGGGATTCGATCGTATTCTTGATAAGACACTTGACCTGGAAAAACTTAACACTACCCCATCGCTGGACAACCGTGTCGCACAAATTGTCAACGGTACCGAGCTCATTAAGTCAATGTTCCTGCTCACCAACAGCCAAAAAGTCCAGGAGAGCATGGCCGAGGCTCGCACGTACATTGAGCTTCACTTTGCAGATCCAATTACCATTCCTGGTCTGGCTAAACGCTGTGGCATGAGCACTCAGCGCTTCTCCAACAATTTTGTTCAAACATTTGGCGTTCGCCCAATGACGTTCATCATTGCAAAACGTCTTGACCATGCTCAGCAGCTGCTTCAATCTGGTCTTTCTGTCCGCGAGACCTCCGAGGCGGTTGGTTACAATGATCCGTTCTACTTCAGCAGGCTTTATAAGAAGCACATGGGCGTAACACCTCAGGACGTTCATGACAGCTATGAGGGAAATGTCCTGATTAAGTAGTTGCTGCTTAGGGTTGCTTGCAGAAATCACTTGTAGCAAAACCTGGTCGTAGGTTTTATCACAAAGTTAAGGGTCAGAACGTTCCGTTCTGACCCTTTTTTGCATAATCGGGGCATAAAATGCATTCCTGTGAATACGTAATTTTTGAGCTCAAAGTTATGTGCCGAAAAAGGTAAAAAACGCGTTTAGTTGGAAATGAAAATTGAAAATTAGCCGATTTATCTCCAACTAAGACGATTTTTTACCGCACCAAAAACTTTTATCTGGGCAAACGTTGTATGCAGAAAAATGAGACTTCCAACTAAACGGATTTTTTACCACTTGGAGACTTATTCGAGCGTTTTCCGAAGAATCTGAGCCATCCGCTGCCCACTTATCAGCCGTCTATCAGCATACTTCGAGCGTCTCTGCAAGAAACCAAAGACGCGTGAGCCACAAAAAATCCCAGCACCCGAAGGTGCTGGGATTTTGCACTTGAAACTTTAAGGGCAATTAAGCAGCCTCAACAACTTCCTCGGAAGCGTTGTCTTTCTTAGCAAAGTGCTCAGCAACGTAACCAGTGATCAAAGGAGTCAGGATTGCAGTAACGATAACTGCAGCTGCTACCTGTGCGTTTGCTGTTGCAAGAGCAGCTCCGCCATACAGAGCTGGGTTAGCCTCTGCCATAGCAGCAGGTGTAAGTGCATTTGCACCTGCGCAGGAAGAAATAGCAACACCAGCAATACCAGTTCCGCCAGTTGCGCGATCAACAAAGTAGTTGATAAAGCCACCGCAAACGGAGCAGATAACGCCAAGCAGAATACCTGCAGGACCAGCCATGATGAGGGAATCGAACTTCATAGTGGTTCCCATAGCAAAGAAGGTCATGACAATAATTGCTGGCAGAGCGCTTGTGAGCATCTTCTTCATGGATGGGAAGAAGTTGCCAAGCAGAATACCAATAATAATTGGCAGAACTGCGCCAAGCAAAGACCAGTTGATTGGCGACTGGCCAGTTGCACCTAGAGCAAGCATGGTAACTGGAGGGCCAACAACCAGCGTAGTAATTGCAACTGCACCCTGCTCATACTCGTTACCGTAGTCGGCCATCAGACCTGCGTACATGGAGTTGTTTGCACCAGAGCAAGCAGCAAGGATAACCATAGAAGAAAGACCAAGCAGGTTGTCGTTCAGGAAGAACAGAACAGCAAGGCCAAGAGCAACGCAGAACACAACCTTAGAAATGATGATGATTGCGCCGCGAAGTGCAGCCTTTGGTGCGCTCTTGAACGAAATAGTTGCGCCAACGCACAGCATAAAGGCGCCAACCAGAGCAGCAGTACCCTTAACGGTCATTGCTGCGGTAAAGCTGCCAAGCGTTGGGAATACCTCTGGGAAGAACGTGTTCATGAAAACACCAAGTAGCAGAGGAATCAGAATGTTTGCACCTGGAATACGGCCCAGTGCCTTAAATGGGTGCTGAAGAGAAATTGGTTCTTTTGTAGCCATCAACAATCACCTAGTCCATTACGATGCCGCCGTCGCAGTCGCCAACCTCACCGTTGACGAAGCTTGCAGCGTCGGAAGCAAAGAACAGTACCATCTGTGCAGGCTCAGATGCCTGTGCAGGACGGCCAAGAGGAATAATGCCTACGACCTTCTTGTACTTCTCCTCATCGTTGGAGAGTGCAGTGGTCATATCTGTAATGGTGAAAGATGGGCAAACTGCGTTACAAGAAATGCCGTACTTGCCGCCCTCTTTAGCGATAGCCTTGGTAAAGCCGTTCATACCAGCCTTGGAAGATGCATAAGCAACGGTACCAAGGAGGCCGCCGCCAATCTTGCCTGCGACGGAAGAAACGTTAACAATACGAGCGCCGCCACGGTCAATAAAGTGCTGCCAGAGAGCGTGAGTTACGTTGTAGGTACCAGTGAGGTTGGTGTTGATGGTGTTGTTCCACTCTTTGTCGTCAACCTCGGTGAAAGGAACGGAGCTAATGCGACCAGCGCAGTTGATAAGAACGTTGACGTCGCCGCACTCCTCAAGAATCTGAGCAACGGTCTTCTTGACACCCTCTGCGTCTGCAATGTCCATTGTGTAGAAGAAGTTACCCTCGCCAAGCTCCTCGACAAACTTGCGACCAGTGTCCTCGTGACGAGAGCAAACGATTACGTGTCCACCTCCAGCAACAATACCCTTGGAGATCTCAGCGCCAATACCAGCGCTTCCGCCTGTAACCAGAACCAACTTACCTGTAAAATCGAATGCCATGCTCTCTCTCCTTTTTTCATGAGCACAAACCATTGGAAAACAAATAAATTCTAGCCATATTCACATAATTTTCTATATAAAAAATATTTTCAAATCACAAATCCTATGGTCAATACGTTAAAAGAAAATAATTTGCTTAAAATGTGACATAAATGACACATTAAATTTCACGTTCAATCTTTTGGACATTTGTCTGCAAACTGAAGTCTTTTCTTTCCTCAAAAATCTCAAAAGTTAGACAAAGCTAACTTTTAGGAATACAATATGGCGAGAAACCCGTTGAGCTCGTAGCTCCAAACTCCTAACTCTTGGCCTCACGCTATCAGTTTCTTGCTTTCAGTCCCGTAGCTACCTGCTCTCATCTCTTTGAAGGAAGTCGCCATGAAACATTGCTGCACGCATAACCCGGCAGTCGCAAACCCACACCCGCACGCTACCCGCAACCCTCTCTTAACTCGCAGGTCAGCGCTGGCCTTACTCGGTGCGGGTTCCGCGGCAGCCATCGCTTCTCTCGCCGCGTGTGGCCCACGCGATTCCGCTGCCAGCTCAAGCACCACGCAAAACCCAAATTCTTCGGCTCCTCTTATCTTGACCACTTTCACCGTCATTCAAGACATGGCTTCTCACGTTGCAGGAGAGTTCTGCCAGGTAGAGTCCATCACCAAGGCTGGCGCCGAGATCCACGACTACGAGCCAACACCCGACGACCTCAAGCGCGCACAGAAAGCCCAGCTCATCCTCAACAACGGCCTGGGTCTTGAGCGCTGGTTTGAGCGCTTCGTCGACGACTCGCCTGCTCAGCGCGCCGACCTCAGCGAAGGCATCACCGCCATCCCCATCGCCGAGGGCGACTACCAGGGCCAAGCCAATCCACACGCGTGGATGTCGCCCACAAACGGCAAGATCTACGTCGAGAATATCGTCCGCGCGCTCAGCAACCTTGTCCCTGACCACGCCAAGGACTTCGAGGCCAACGGCGACGCATACAAAAAGGAACTCGACAACATCTCCTCTCATCTAATCGAGGAGCTCAGCTCGATGCCGGAAAACCAGCGCACGCTGGTGACCTGCGAGGGAGCGTTCTCGTACCTGTGTCGCGACACCAACATGAAGGAGCTCTACCTCTGGGCCGTTAACGCGGCCGACGAAGGCACTCCGCAGCAGATCGCAAAGGTCGTCGAGACCGTAAAAGCCCAGCAAATTCCCGCGGTGTTCTGCGAGTCTACGGTAAGCCCCAAGGCAATGCAGCAGGTAGCCGACGAGACAGGCGCTACACTCAAAACTGACGAGAAGAACATCTTGTATGTTGACTCCCTCTCGGAGGCCGACGGCCCCGTTCCCACCTATCTTGACCTGCTACAACACGACGCGGACGCAATCGTATCCGGTCTTATGGGAAGGTAGCGTTCTCAATGAATCTTTGCGTTTCACAACTTTGTGCCTGGTACGAGAAAAAAGACCGCGAGAAGCCCATCATTCACGACGTGAATTTCTCGCTCTCAACAGGAGACCTTTGCGCACTTGTAGGCGTTAATGGTGCCGGCAAGTCTACACTCTTCAAAGCACTGATGGACACCATCGCATGGGAGGGGTCACTTACTTGGGGTCAGCAACCTCTTTCACAAGCACGTAAGCAGGGCAAAATCGCTTACGTCCCTCAAACTGAGGCAATTGACGCAACGTTTCCGCTGCTTGTAAAAGACGTTGTAATGCAGGGTAGATACGTTCATCAGGGTTGGATGCGCATACCTTCCGCTCAGGACAAAGAGCTGGTTGCTCAAGCGCTTGAACGCGTCAACCTGGCCGACCTTGCAGATCGTCCACTTGCCCAACTCTCGGGCGGACAAAGAAAGCGTGTTTTTGTGGCACGCGGAATTGCACAAGCCGCTGAACTGATGTTTCTTGACGAACCATTTGCGGGAGTAGACGCTCGCTCTGAGGCCATTATTACCGAACAGCTCAATAACCTCAGTAAAGAAGGCAAGACATTGCTTGTTTCAATTCACGACATCAACCTAGCTCAGCAAAAATTCCCGCTGTGCCTGGTCATCAATAAAACCATCACCGCGCAGGGTCCCTCAAAAGAAATTCTTTCTGGAGACGCCCTCTTGCAGAATCTTGGAATTTCTGAAGATACCCACATTGAGGAGGTGCTCCATGCCTGAGGTAGATATTCTCCAATACGCATTCATGCAGCGAGCCCTTATTACCGGAATTGCAACCGCCATAGTCTGCGGGCTTTTGAGCTGCTGGATCACACATATGGGATGGTCGCTCATGGGCGACGCCATCTCCCACTCTATTCTTCCGGGCGTAGTTATCGCTCACCTGCTGGGACTTCCCTATCTGGTGGGAGCGCTGGTATTTGCTCTCATTACCGTAGTGTTGGTCGGACAAGTCAAAAAGAGCCAAATTGTGCGACCTGATACTGCTATCGGTATCGTATTTACAACGTTTTTTGCGCTAGGAACTGTTCTCATATCAAAGGTTCCAAGCCAAATCAACTTATCGCACATACTCTTTGGCAATCTTTTAGGAGTAACCACTCCCGATATGCTGCAAGTTATTTGCATCGGTCTGCCAATTGCAATTCTGCTTATCCTTAAAAATAAGGACCTGACCTTGCTTTCATTTGATCCAACACAGGTCCAGGCAATCGGCCTTTCCACTAAAACGCTCACTTCATTCTTACTTGTTGCCCTAGCCCTCGCAATTGTCATATCGCTCCAGGCAGTTGGCGTAATTCTGTCCGTTTCGCTCCTTATTGTTCCAGGCGCTTGCGCAAGACTTCTTACTAATCAGATGCGCCATATGCTCTGGATTTCTCCACTCATTGCTACGGTCAGCGTTTTAATTGGAATAACAGGCAGTTATTACCTAGATGCCTCTTCTGGAGGCATGATTGGCCTTACCCTCGGCGTGGTTTTTTGCATCATTTTTATACTAAAGAGTTTACCAAGGTTTACTTTTGGGCATATACTAGACAAGAACTAAGAAAGGAGGACCAATGCACACACTTAACACCTCAAAAGCCCAGCTTACTCACGCGACTCGTGCGCAAAAGCTCTTGCACAGGCAAGCATCAGCGGCATTAAGAACATCCATTGGTCTTATGGTCGGAGCTCTTCTTATTGCAATTGTCCATTAAGGCTTTATCTCATAAATCACCCAGATTTGGCGAGAAACCCCTCCTATTCACAGGGTTTCTCGCTAAATTTTTATATAAGTGTTTGAACGAGAATACCCACAGAAACCGACGCAAGGTTAGACAAGATTGAAAGTGTCCATGGAGTGTCGCTTACTCTTTTTACCTTGTAAATGAGACCTTCAACAGCAATAACAGCCAGCTCAACCGCTGTGACGCACGCCCAATACTGAGCGTCGTTAGCAACCACATTAACAAGGGCACTTGTGATAAAAACAGCGATCGGATTGGTAAGCACCTGTGCAGCCACAACAATCAGCAGCGCGTGATTGTCTTTAACGCCAAGCGATTTTGCGACAATAAGCTCAACAGTAATAGTCAGAATCAGACAAAACGTAAATATTGGAATAATGGTTATCAAATACGGCAATAAAAATAATTGGTCATCCATGTCATTAGTCTTCTACTTGTTTGTCTTCAGCGTCAAGTTTGTCTTTAGCCGCAGGATAGTCTTCAACTGAGAGTTTAACTTCACCTGTAAGCCCATCTTCAGTTGCGAGTTCTTCGGCCGGTTCGGATAGCCCTACCGTTAGAGCATCTTCCCCTGCAGTCTCAGCAACCTGTGCTGCTTGGAGCATGCGCTCGTGACCAAATGGTCCCGTAGCCACAGTGTCTTTGACCAAAGTCAGACTTACACCCAAAGCAAGCGCCGAAATCAGACTCATGACAGTAAGCACCAAAGGATGCTCCAAGCGAAGTCCCAAAAGCGCAGGTAAAGCACCTATTGCCAAAGAGAAACTGGCCAAGCCAAATGCGGTTCCCTTTGCCTCATGCAAAATATTGGACAAAGAAGCCAGCGTGATCGCCATTGTAAAATTAAAGAAAAACACAGCTAGGAGGCCCATAAGAGGCATCTCCCATGAAGGTACAAATAAAGTAGCGGCGGCAATGAGCGAGAAAATAGCTGTAGTTCTAAAACCAATACGGTCGGCAACCATTCCGCCAAGAGCTTTACCTGCAAATACACCAAGAATGCTGAGGCCTAGCAGGAGCATTTCGCTCTTCCAAGGAAACGCCATGACCATGCCGGTGTAGCTTCTGAGCGCAACCACAAAGCAGAGCAGGGCAATTGCAAGCAAAGTGCGAGAAGAAAACTCAGGAATGGCAAACGGAGCGTTATGTATATTCCAATACTTTTTATTAACCTTTTGCACCACTCGGGTAATGCTTGCGCATAAGAACAGCAAAACAAGCAGCGAAAACGCAACTTGAAGTCTTCCGTACTGTGCGCTAAACGTGCCTAAAAACACTCCTACGGCACCTGTTGCAATAAAGATTCCTGATGGCCCCGCATGTTTTTGCGAGATATTAAGTACGCAAAGGCCTCCTGCGCAGTGGAAAAGCGCATTTCCAGCAGCAAGCAACAAAACGGCAAACCACTCAATTAACGCAAAAGGAACAAGTGAAAACAAAACTCCACCGCCTACCAGTGCATATGAGAGCATCGCAGCGAGTGAGTTTTTATCTAATTTATCCAGGGCAATACCAACTGGTAGCTGGAACGCAAAAGCAACAACGTCATAGAGCAGAATGCTCAGTGCAACCAATTCAAGCGAGCCTTGGCCAGACACTCCCAACACTCGGCTTACCGCACAGAGCATGGTAGACACGCATGCAAAGTCAACTACAAAATGACACAACGCAAATGCAAAAGTAGTGACTTCTTTTTTGGGGAGAAGTTCCTGTGTTGTAGACAAGGTTTTACCTGGGTCGCCTTATGATCATGATGACGCCAATTACTACTGCAAGAATAGAAATTGCAGCCACGACCAGGAAACTAGAATCCCTCTCAATGTTTGGCGTAGAAATAACATCAGCTAATGCAATGACTGGAAGTGCAAATGCCATTACAAATGCGCAGGCAGCAAGCATAATTTTGTGGGCTGATTCCAAACCAGAACGTAGATGACGATACAGTGACATAGTACCTCCTTCATCAACTTTTTAATATTTTACCAGCATGCACGCCATGCTCCAAATACACTCCCGTAAACGGCAGAAAAAAGCGCCCGACATACGTCAGGCGCTGTGCAGTTAATTGAGGTTTTTCGCAACACGCTAGGTTTAACGTTGCAGTTATCCCGGCTTTTAACCTAGCTCGAATTAGTTTTCAGCCTTCTTGATCTTCTCGCCAAGTTTTTTGTCAATGACGACGTAGAGGTAACCCAGGGCAACAAAGATAACAATCAAAATCACAATGGTCAGAGCAACCGTTGGGACTCCCAGCTTGTCAAAGTCCATAAATCCATAAGGCCAGCGAGACTTCTCTTTAATCTGCACGCCAAAGCCCAGGACCAAGACAATGATGTACGCAAAATACGTGAGCGGATATAAAGGCCAGATCAGAGGCTCTTTAAAGCTCATAGTTGGCTTCTCGTCAAAGAGCAGCCAGTCCAAAACGGCGCAAATTGGAGTCACATCGTGCAGGATAAAATTATTGAACTTAAAGACGCCATTTACAAAGACCTCGCCGTGGTCAAGCAGGAAGTAAGCTACCAGGCCGGTTACCGTAATACCCAGCATAAGTGTGTGCTTAACCGTTGGCATCCATGGTTTCTGAGCGGTCTCGGGATGCTTGTAAGCTTGAAACAGCGCGCTCCAGAAATAGGCAACAAGCAGCACGTTAGAAATGTTAGTGAAGTAGTACAAGAAAGAAACGCGGAAGTTCATTCGGAAGACGCCTGCCGAATCACACAGCACAAAGGTGCCAATCACAGCAATAAACAGCTTAAAAATAAATGACGCTTTCTTTGATTTAATCAACGCAGTACCTCCTTCTGTAAAGCGAGAGGTCACTGTAAACCTACCGCGCCGCGTCAAAAATACGTAATTCTCAGAGTTAACAGTTATGTTTCAAATGAAAAAGATTCAAAAAAATGCGGTCTTCTCACTTTTGGCGAGAAGACCGTGAAATGGCAAGAAAATCGCAGATGTCAAAGGTGTACCAGATCAACCAGGACTGCGTTACTGAAGCGCGTGCTTAATCACAAGAATTGGATGGTGCAACAAAAGTCGAGGACCTGTGGATTTCATGACCTCTTTGACGCGAGCGCGCATCTCTTTGCTATAGCAATGCGATTTGCATTTTGAGCAAAACGTCTTTGTCTCAATGTGAGGACAGCGGTCCACACGCGTATGCGCATACTTCTCAAGCTCAGCGCACTCGTCGCACAGAGGTTCGTGGGCTTTGGTATGGTGGTGCTTCTCGCAATAAAAACGAATCATGAACGAAATAAGATCTTTTTCTTTTTGACGTTTTTGCGCAATTTCTTCAGGTGTCATCAGCTCACTCGTCCCCCATCAACGGTGTAAACAACATCTGCAATTCCCATGGTAGAAGCCCTATGAGAGACAAGAACCACGGATTTGCGCTCAGTTTCTTTATCAAGCGAGCGCAAGATAATAGCCTCGTTTAGGCTGTCTAGGTTACTGGTTGGCTCGTCAAGCAACATGAGTGGCGCGTCATGCAAGAATGCGCGAGCAAGGCCAATGCGCTGGCGCTCTCCGCCAGAAAGTGAGTCGCCAAGCTCTGCAACAGGCGTATCGTACCCCTGGGGCAGCGTGGAAATGTACTCGTGAATTGAAGCCTTCTTACACGCCTCAACAATCTCTTCATCCGTTGCGTCAAGCTTTGCAATGCGGAGATTGTTCTTAATGGAATCGTGATACAGATGCGTATCCTGCGTCATGTAACTCTCAAGATCACGCAGGTTAGAGGTATTAATCTGCTCCAAATGGGTTCCAGAAATCTCAATGGCACCAGGTGTTGCTGGCCAAAAACGCATCAAAAGTTTTAGCAGCGTAGACTTGCCTGAGCCGCTCTTTCCCACAATTCCCACGATCTTATCGGTAGGAATATCCACGGAAATGTTGTCCAGAATCTGCTCGTTATCGTACGCAAATGAGAGCTCAGAGACATGCACGCCCTCATAGGAGATGTCTTTTTGGTCCACTACGTCTTCAACTAGGGGTTTCTCGTCCAGAATATCCAAAACACGGTTGCCTGCAGCAAAAGTGCTGGTAAGCGTTGTGCCCAGAGCTGCCAAAGCAACAACAGGCCCAAACGAACTCATCAATGTAATGGTGACAATGAAAGCTTCATTCATAAAAATCTGCTGGTGATAGGCCATGTAGAACGAACTAAAGAACATGACAAGACCGGAGAGCAAAATAACCGTTGACGTAACAGCATCGTTGACACCAAATGCCTTCTTAACTGCCTGCTGCCTGTCGCTTAACTGATCAGCAAGTTGACTTGTTTCCTTAATCATCTGCTTACCAGTGTTATATTGCAGAATCTCGTCAAGACCACGCAGGTTATCAAGGGTAACCGTCGAGAGTTTACCAGCAAGATCTCTTGCCTCAGCAGAGTCTTGCTCGGAGCGCTTAGACATAGCAAGCGGAATTGCCACGCCAACTACCAGGTAAGAAACAAGTGCAATAACACCCAAAATCCAGTTGGTAGTACCTGCAATAAACCACACCATTACAATGCAGAACACAACCGCAATGCAGATAGGCGAGATAGTGTGTGCGTAGAACACCTCAAGCAGTTCAATGTCTGAGGTGATAACACTCATCAGGTTGCCCTTATTTTTGACCTCAAGCTTTGCAGGGGCAAGCTTTCTGAGCGCCGTGAACACACGGTCTCTAATAAGCGCAAGCAGTTTAAACGCAATAAAGTGGTTGCATTCCTGCTCGGCATAACGCAGCAGACCGCGGACCAGAGCAAACAAAAGCATGCCACCAAAAAGCAGCGCCATAGGAGAAGATGAAGCAAAGCCCATAGCACTGAGCAGCGCATATGCTCCAAAAATGCTGATGAACGTGGCGGCAAGGTTACCCAAGACTCCCATCAAAATTGCAAGTATCATAACGCCAGCCAGCGGACGAACCAGCCCCACCAGCCTCAACATAATGGTGAGCGCACTACGGCGAGAAGTACGTGCAGTTGTGGCGCTGTTCTTAACTTCTGGCTTCATTACGCCTCAACTCCTTTCACATAATTCTCAAG
>JABZHC010000025.1 GCA_015259035.1 Atopobium sp. | reverse complement strand
CTGCTAAGAGAACTTGTGGCTAGAAGCGACAAGATATTTGAGTCAGATATCGTCACACCCTATATGCAAAATCCTTCATCTGAATTTATTGAATACGATGCTAGTGGGGGATTTTTTACCTGGTCAACAAATATAGACAGCCCTTCTATAAGCACAAATGTTGTAATCAAAGTGGTAACGTCAAATAACATGGTTCCTACTGAATCAGAAAGTTTAGTGGCTACGGGGCTTGATAATAGTTACATAAAGTTATCACCTGAGGCCGCTGCAAATTTGTTGGATTCCAGCGGTGTTGTAGAGCTCTCTGATGACGGTTTTGGAACACAGTTTAGTTCGATAGAGAGCTTTATAAAGGACTACAGAAAATCTCTGCAGGAGCTCTTCCTCTTATTCGGTGTTGTAATTGTGCTTATGTTTGCAGCAATAACGGTGATTCAAATAAGCATGATTTCAATTGTTCAGAGATTACATGAGAGAAAAATTGCTGTTGAATGCATGTTGGGATTTGGCATTTACAAGCAATATATAAATATTTTCGTTATTGTGAATCTTATTGCACTTGTTGGAACACTTTGCATGATTGCCATAGGTTCAACTCTTGGAATAATAATGGGCTGCTTGATGTTATTGATTTCCAATTTGACTATCAGTATTTCTGCAAATAGAAGCACCATGAGAATTGTTCTAGAGAATCTCTCTAAGGAGTAGTTATGAAAACATTTCTACAGGTAGATGCTCTCAATAAGTCATTTGGAAGCAACACAGTTCTTCATAACATTTCATTTGAGATAGAAAGTGGAGAGTCAGTGGCTCTCGTGGGCCCATCTGGATGCGGAAAATCAACGCTTCTTAATATCATCGGTCTTCTCGAGACATTAGATTCAGGCACAATCAACCTTGAGGGAAGAACATATCCTTCAATCAATAGCAAAAAAGCAACACTTATGAGGCGTACAGAGATTAATTATCTATTTCAATCTTTTGCTCTCATTAATGACTGGAAAGTAAGCAAAAATCTCTTACTAGCGCTTCAATATACCAAGCTTTCAAAGCAGGAACAGGAGCGTCTTATAAGAGCTGCTTTGGAAGGCTATGGAATTGGCGAGAAGTTCGATGCAGTTGTAAATGAGCTTTCTGGTGGAGAAAAGCAGAGAGTAGCAATTGCTCGAGCAATGATAAAGCCAGGTAATTTAATCCTTGCAGATGAACCAACCGGATCACTTGATAAGGCTATGGCCACTATTGTTATAGACAGTTTGCTAGACTCCGTTCACGCGAATCATAAAACACTTCTTATGGTCACACATGACATGGGTATTGCCCAGCGTTGTGATCGAATTATTGAATTACCAAAGCATCAATAGAAGTATTAACGGCGTAAAACACGTCTAGCTTAGCAATGAGTATAAGGAGCGTTAAACAGTGTAGTCTTAGGCAACTTTTACAGCAGGAAGGCTTGCAGTCGCATCCGTTGTGTCTTCGTCCTGCACGTGAGGCCATGAGCAGCTGCGGACATCTTCAGAGGTAAGGCCAAGCCAACGAGCGCGGTGACCGTCAATTTTTGCTGGACGGCGATGAAGCCACAGGGAAATTCCCAGAGTCCAAAGAGGCAGCAAATAAAGGAAGCTCGCAGCTAGAAGACTCATGGAAGGTGCGCCAATTGCAGAGAGTACCGAGATGTTTGAAATAGACCACGGTACCAGAGGAGCAAGAATTACGGCGCTATTCTCGATATCCAAAGCAAGGGCGCTAGAAGAGTTTTCTGCGTTCTCGCACAGATCGTTTGTCAGCATAATAGCCAAGGTCTGGTTGCAAGAAACCATTGAGGTAAACATGCTGGTAATCAGAACGCCAAAGAAAGGCGTGGAGTTATCGGAGAGGTCAGCTACCAGCTGGCACATACGACGAAGCAAGCCAGTTGTCTGGAAAAGACCAGCGTAGCTTGAAGAAATGGTTACGATTGACAAGACGTTCATCATGGAGAAAACGCCGCCACCATTAACCATGTTTGCAACGGTAGCTCCTGGGGCGCGAAGGCCAAAGAGCAGGATGACTGGCAGGTCTGTAAGCGGAACGCGCTGGATGGTGACACACAGAATGCAGGCCAATACCAAGCTGGATGCCATGGTCACAATGACATCAACCTTAAGAAGCGAGAAAACAATTACAAGAAGTGCTGGTGTAAGTGAAATCAAAGAAAGCCTAAAGGAACGGCTCAGAAGACCAGTAATATCGGGGATAGTTCCCGTGTTTGCCATAAAGAAGTCCCAGGCCACGTAGATAACACATGCAGCAATAAAAGGCACCACGCTGGTACGAAGCATGCGGTTAATGTTCTTGGATAGATTGGTATCGGTGAGCTGGGAAACAAGGATTGCGCTGGTAGACATAGGGGAGCAACGATCGCCAAAGTAGCTACCTGCAAGAACAGCGCCACCAATAAAGAACTCGCTTGCTCCAATTGCCTTACCAATAGACATGCAGATGATACCCATGGTTGCGGCAGTACCAAATGCGGTACCCAAAAGCATGGACATCATGGTGCAAAGTAAGAATGTTGCCAGAATAAAGACAGAAGGAGAAATAAGAGAAGCGGAAATGCTGACAATCTCTGGAATGGTTCCAGCTGCTCGCCATGCTGCGCTCATAGCACCAACAACAGCAAACAGCGCAATAATTGTTTTAACTTCCCAAACAGATTCAAAGGCTGCCAAAAGAAGCTTTTTTGCAGAGATTTTACGAGAGAGTCCGTAACCAAAAAAGAGGAAGAAACCAATGGTCAAGATAGATGTAAGGGGGAAAGATAGGGCTGTACCTACGATGAGCATCACCGCAAAGGCACTTAGTACTATTAGCTCTACCATGCATCCACTCCAAACGAATTTCTTATGTAAATAGAGTAAGCAACTAAAAAGTTGAAGTCCAACTGTTTTCAATGGTTATAATTACAAGTAATTTTTGTAATACAGTGGGAGCAAAAATGAATTTTCAAACCATGGATTATTTTGTTGCTGTTGCAGAAGAAAAGAGCTTCACCAAGGCGGCTGAACGCCTGAGCGTAACGCAGCAAACGCTCTCGGCAAATATTGCGGCAGCAGAAAAAGAACTTGGCTCTAAGCTGCTAGAACGTACGGTCCCGCTGTCGCTCACGTTTGCGGGAGAAGAGTTCTTGCGTTATGCCCGTAGGTTCCAGGCTCAGCGTCGCGCTATGGATCAAGAGTTTCTTGATATTGCGGGCAACGAGCGAGGTCGTCTGCGTGTTGGTGTTACCGCAACACGAGGCCACATCATCATGCCGCGCTCCATTGCTGCTTTCCAAAAATTGCACCCAAATATCTCCATTGAGCTTGATGAAGGCGAGAATGACGAGCTGGTTGAGTGGCTATCTGAAGGCCAGCTTGACTTGATTGTTGCAACGGTTAATTCATCGTCATATGACCTGGTTGTTAAAAAGCTGTTTGACGAGAAGATCGTTCTGGTTGTCTCTCAAGCGCTTCTTGAGTCTTTGTATGCAGATAAGGTTGACTCGGTTGTCGCGCAAGTCAAAAAAACGGGAAAGCTCACGGCTCTGGAGGCTTGCCCCTTCTTAACGGTAGGTAAGCGAGATATTGCTGGTAGCTTTGCTCGCCATGCGTTTGCTGCATCGGGCATTTCTCCCACTATCAAGGTCATGTCCAGAAACTCCGAGACGCTTTTGGCGCTTGCTATGAGAGGCGTTGGCGCGTGCTTCTTGCCATCTGAGCTGGTGGCTTCTTCTTATTACGACTTTGAAACGTCCGGTCTTCACATCATTGAGCTGGGAAAAGAGATGTCGTACTCGGTTAGTGTTGCCTGGCGACGCACTGACCATGTGTGGAGCACAATCGAGTCATTTGCCCAGGTTCTCTCTGAGCAGCGCTACGTAGTTAAGCGAGGTGAGTAGCGTGGATGCTCTTCAGTCTGACAACAACCTTGAGGTTTTGTATCAGGATGACTATCTACTTGCCGTTAATAAACCAGCGGGAATTATCGTTCATGCGGACGGTACCCATGAGCCCTCGTTAACTGAGGTAGTTTGCGAGAAACTCCATGTACTTGAGAGCTCAAGCCAGATAGACCTTTCCCAGGTTCAAGCATTGAATCGTCTTGATAAGGAGACTACGGGCATAGTGCTCTTCTCGCTCAAAAAAGAAACGCAGCCTCAGTTTGACCAGCTTATTGCCTCTAAGGAGCTTTCCAAAGAGTATCTAGCTGCCGTTAAGGGAGCGTTTGAGCCAAATAAACTGCTGATAGATAAGGCAATTGGAAAAGATAGGCATGACGCTCAAAAGATGAGGGTCTCAGCAACAGGCAAACCTTCTCAAACGGAGGTATGTCTAGTAAAGGTTGCTTCGTCAGCACAAGGTCAAACTCAAAGCTTGTTACTGGTCAATTTGCTGACAGGAAGAAAGCACCAAATTAGAGTGCATCTCTCGTCACTTGGATTTCCCCTGGTGAGGGACGCGCTGTATGGAGGCATGTCTTCTTTGCAACGTGGATCAAAAAAGAAGCATAGGCCGCAGCAGTTAATGCTCCACGCATATCGCGTTGGATTTATTCATCCAGTCACGGGCGCAAAAATTGTGATTAAAACGGATATTCCAGAGCGATTTTCTTATTTTGGTGTCACCGAGGTGGACTTATAGTACATACTTTGTGGTAGAGACATACATTCATTTTGTGCGGATACGTTACCCAGACGTGCATAAAGTGAACGAGGAGGGGGAGAAATGCCTGGCACAATGCGAGGTGTCTATACCAACCTGACTGAAATCCGCAGGAAGGTATTTAAAGAAGTTTCAACGCTTGCGTATGAAAAAGCAGATAAGAGCGTTGATGAAATTGCTCGCCAGATGGAAGAGCTGCCTTACAAGATTATTCCTGGTGATATTGCTACGTATCGTGAGAGCGTCTTCTTGGAGCGCGCTATTGTTGGCGAGCGCATTCGCATGACTATGGGCATGCCTATGCAGGGCGTGGATCAGCCAGAAAAAATTTCTGACGGCCTAGAAGAGGCCTCTCGACCTGAGGTTTATTACCAGCCACCGCTGATTAACATCGTTAAGTTTGCGTGTAACGCCTGCGAGGACAACGTGTATCGCGTTACCAACGCGTGCCAAGGTTGTCTTGCGCACCCTTGTCGAGAGATTTGTCCTAAAGAGGCAATTAGCTTCGTAGACAAAAAGGCATACATTGACCAGGAGAAGTGCATTCAGTGTGGCATGTGCTTCAAGGTCTGCCCTTACCAGGCAATTCATCACCACGTACGTCCTTGTGCAGCCGCTTGCGGTATGGATGCTATTGGTTCTGATGAGCATGGTCGTGCAGATATTGATTACGAGAAGTGCGTATCTTGTGGCCAGTGTCTGGTCAACTGCCCCTTTGGCGCAATTGCCGATAAGAGCCAGATTTTCCAGGTAATTCAGGCTATCAATGAGGGTTACACCGTTGTTCCGATTGTGGCTCCTTCGTTTGTTGGTCAGTTTGGCAAGGGTAGCGTTGGTCGTCTTCGTGAGGCATTCAAGGAGATGGGATTCGCCGAGGTAGAAGAGGTAGCAACCGGTGCTGACCTCTGTACTGTTCAGGAAGCAGAAGACTTTGTCAAAGAAGTCCCAGAGAAGCTTCCCTTTATGGGAACAAGCTGCTGCCCTTCCTGGTCTGCAATGGCTAAAAAAGAGCATCCAGAGCATGCTGATGCTATCTCTATGGCACTCACCCCAATGGTTTTGACTGCTCGTCTGGTAAGAAAACAAAATCCAGAGTCCAAGATTGTCTTTATTGGACCATGCACCGCTAAGAAACTTGAGGCACTGCGTCGCTCCGTTAAGTCCGAGGTCGATTTTGTTCTGACCTTTGAGGAGCTTGCAGGAATGATGGAGTCTAAGGGCATTGACTACACCAAGCTTGATGATGACAACTCCGACTTTGAAAACGCCTCCCATGACGGTCGCGCCTTTGCAGTTGCTGGCGGCGTAGCAGGTGCCGTAGTAAACGTCATTCACCAGAAGTACCCTGATAAAGAAGTACCTATCATGGCTGTTGATGGCCTTGCTGAGTGCCGAGCCATGCTCAAGGATGCTGTTAAGGGTAAATATCCAGGTTATCTTCTTGAGGGTATGGCTTGTCCAGGAGGATGCGTTGGTGGCGCTGGCACCCTGAGTGCCGTTAACCGTGCAGCCGCAGCAGTTAAGCGTTACGCAAAGACCGCTTCTTCTGAGCTGGCTTCTGCGAATAAATACAACGATCTTATTTCAGAGCTTGCAGGCACCGTTTCTGCTGAGGTTGAGATTGCCGAGGTTCTTGAGGTTCAGAAGCCTGTTGAGTAGTCACGCTCTCTCAAATTAAACGTAAAACGCCGGTGCACTGCATCGGCGTTTTTTATAAGGAACGTAGATTAATAAGGTAACCTACCAGGTAATAAAAAAGGACCTGCGTTAACAGGTCCTTTAAGTTTTAGCTGAGAGACAATCAACAAAATGTTGATTATTTTGAATTACTCAGATTTTTCGTTCTTCATGGATGCATAGAACGTTGCATGTGCAAAAACGTCTTTAATGGTTTTTCCATTAATAAATGGAAGAGCGAGAAATTCGTCTACCGTAGGAACTAGTTCAGAACAATCTACAAAGTGGTTTTTTGAGTTTCTGATACTGGTGTCTTGAGCTCTCCATGCCTCAAAATTGACATCAGTGAGGTAATAAACCTGGTGTCCGACTTGCATGTACACAGAGTGATTACTGTGCAGGTACTCTACCAGGTCTTCGTAAGAAATCTGGAGAACCTCAGAACTTTTCTTGCCCATGATGCAATCCTTTCCACGTCGCTTGCGCGCAAATTATGGACGCACTTTTATAGACTATACCGCCCTCAGAATACGCTTATTCAGATGAATTGAGAGGCATAGGCAAGCGGACGTTTTTTCTCGCTCAACGGCAATGAGCGGATGGTTGCAATCTTTAGTGCTACTATTTGAGAATTTCTTGCACCATCTCATCTGCAGTATTGCAGAGTGTGGTGGCACCAGCAGCTAAAAGGGTATTTTTATCTCTAAATCCCCAGGTAACGCTAATGCAAGGCATACCACTGTTGCGTGCTGTTGCAACATCAACCTCAGAGTCTCCAATATAGACAGCGTCTTGAGGGTCAACGCCAATTTGAGCAAGAGCGTAATGGACGGGCTCGGCATCAGGCTTTCTTTTAAGGTCATCTCGCTGACCCAGAGCAAAGTCAAATCTTCCTGGGAAGAAATTATTCATTAAATCTGCAATGGCATAGTCTGGCTTGTTCGAGACAACGGCGCACTTAACACCTGCAGCCCTAAGCGTATCAACAGCTTCAAGAATGCCGGGATAAGGAGCGGTGTTATCCAAGCTATGGTCAGCGTAGTGTTCTTTAAAACACGCAAGCACACGCTGGTATGTTTCATCATCGGTGCCTTTTGGCACAGCATCGCGGATAAGCTTTGCAACGCCGTTTCCTACCATCTGACGGACCTCATCAACGGTATAAGTAGGCATATTGAATTGCTCAAGGGCGTAATTGGTTGCCCAAGCAAGATCAACAATAGTGTTGAGTAATGTGCCATCAAGATCAAAAACGGCGGCTTTATAGGCCATGAAAGCTCCAAGTTCTTCTCGCCTCGTAGTGAGGCTTGTATGTATCAGCTTCAGTCTAGCGTAAAAACGTGAATGTAAGTTATTTATTCTGCTGAATCTGCTCTAAGTTTAGATTGAGGGAGCTTGGCTAAACGTTGGAGAGTACAATAGTCTATCTATGAGCAAGAACGTGCCGTCTACACGTTTTTGCCGTCTTGAAGGCGCTTTCCGATTTGGCACAGGGAAGCAAAGACGAAAGGATAAAAATGGATTGTTCCTCAGAAACCCCCCAGAATTATTCCGATCACGCAGCTGTTGATTTTCACAGCATGCATTCGCATACCTGCGGAGAGCTTCGCGCAGAGCATATCGGCCAGACCGTTACGCTCACTGGTTGGGTTTGGCGTCGTCGTGACTTTGGTGGCCTGATTTTTGTTGACCTTCGTGATCGCGAGGGTTTGACCCAGATTCTATTTGACCCAGATGTTGATGCAGAAACATTTGCAACTGCAGAGACTATTCGTCCTGAGTGGCCCGTTTTGATTTCTGGTACGGTTCAGCATCGTTCTGAGGGTCAGACTAATGAGGCTCTTGCTACCGGTGAGGTAGAGGTACTTGCTTCAAAGATTGAGGTTCTTAACACCAGTGCAGTTCCACCATTCCAGATTGAGAACCACATTGATGTTAACGAGGATCTTCGCCTGAGGTATCGCTATGTTGACCTGCGCCGTCCTCAGATGGCACAGAATCTTCGTATGCGTTCTGATTTTGCGTTTGCGCTTCGTGAGGCATTCCATAAGCGTGACTTTACCGAGGTAGAAACTCCAGCGCTGTTCAAATCTACCCCTGAGGGAGCTCGTGACTTCCTGGTTCCATCTAGAATGCAGGGTGGAAACTTCTACGCACTGCCACAGTCTCCACAGCTGCTGAAGCAGCTGCTGATGATTGGCGGCGTTGAGCGCTACTACCAGATTACTAAGTGCTTCCGCGATGAGGATCTTCGCGCAGATCGTCAGCCTGAGTTTACGCAGGTTGATATGGAGATGGCATTTGTCCGCGAGGAAGATGTCATGGCAGAGCTTGAGGATATTCTGGGCGATGCATTTGCAAAGATGGGCATTGAGTTCCCAGCCCCACTGCGCAAGATTCAGTACTGGGATGCTATGGATACCTACGGTTCCGATAAGCCTGATACGCGCATTGGTATGGAGCTTCACGATGTCTCTGAGGTCTTTAAGCAGTCCAGCTTTAAGCTCTTTAGCTCTGCTGCAACAACTGACGGTCAGTACGTCAAGGCAATCAACGTTAAGGGTGCAGGCACCTGGCCACGCTCTCAGGTTGATAAGCTTGCTGAGGTAGCTGCTGGCTTTGGTGCTAAGGGACTTGCATGGGTCGCCTTCAAAGAGGATGGTTCCGTGGGAGGTCCTATCACCAAGTTCTTCTCGCCAGAAGAGCTTGAGGCACTACGTGCAGAGATGTCTGCTGAGGCAGGGGACTTGATTCTTTTTGCTGTGGGCGGTCGCCTGGAGACAGATGAGATTCTTGGTGGTATGCGCCTACATATGGCAAAGGTCTTGGATGTACCACGAGAAGGTCATGATTTCCTCTGGGTTGTTAACTTCCCACTGTTCCACTGGGATGAGGAGACTCAGTCTTATGCCTCTGAGCACCAGCCCTTCACCCTTCCTCGTGAGGATGAGCTTGACCTTCTGGATACTAATCCTCTGGCTATGGGCTCGTATACCTACGACTTTGTTATGGACGGCTTTGAGGCTGGCGGCGGCGGAATGCGTATCCATAACGCTGAGCTGCAGCTTAAGATTCTGGAGAAACTCGGCTTTACTGAAGAGCGCGCAAAGGCTCAGTTTGGCTTCTTGATGGAGGCTCTGACGTTTGGTGCGCCTCCAATGGGCGGCTTTGCACTTGGTCTTGACCGCGTGTGTATGCTGCTTGCAGGTGCTGATTCCATCCGCGACGTCATGGCTTTCCCAAAGACTACTTCTGGCTCTGATTTGATGTCTAGCGCTCCTTCTCCTGTTTCTAATGAGCAGCTCAAGGAGGTTTCGCTTCAAACGCTTCCAAAAGAGGCATAAGCAAACCAAGCAACGCAAGACAGTAAGGTACATGGTGTTTTAGAAATGAACGATGTTTCTGTAGAAGAAAAAGCTCCATCTGCTCGCGCTGAGTTAAAGGTAATCTTGGACCATTTTGGCGCGTATAAAAAGGACTTTGTTATGTCGGGACTCTGCGTGTTTGCAGAGTCCCTACTCGAATTAGTGATTCCTGTACTCATGGCCCAAATTGTTGACCAGGGCATTTTGCAGGGCAACCTTCAGACTGTTTTTATAAACGGCACCGTTATGGTTGTCTTTGCTCTTCTCGCCATGTTTGCTGGTATTGGCTATGCACGCTACTCAGCAAAAGCAGCTATGGGACTGGGTGCTCAACTCAGGCAAGACGAGTATCGTCGAATGGAAGAGTTTGCTTTTGCAAATCTTGATAAATACGATTCATCTTCTTTGGTTACGCGTTTGACTTCTGATGTAACCATTATTCAGAACGCCTTTGCAATGGGCACGCGACCGTTTATGCGTGGTCCAATTATGCTGGTCATGGGCTTGGTTATGGCATTTATTATGAGTCCAGAGCTGGCAGTTGTGTATTTTGCGGTGCTGCCTTTCTTGGCTATTGCACTCTTCTTTATTGTGAAGCGCGTTGGCCCTTTGTACCGCGTTATGCAAAGTGCAATGGATAAGCTTAACGAGGCGCTGCAGGAAGACTTTGCGGCCGTGCGCGCTATTAAGGCGTATGTCCGAGAAGGATATGTCTCCGATCGCTTTGAAAAAGTTAATACGCAGTACGCGCAGACTGCTACAAAGACCTTTGGCACTTCCGTTTTAAACCTGCCTATTTTCCAAGCATCAATGTATGTCACTAACGTGGCTATTCTTTGGTTTGGCGGCCAGATGATTATGGCTGGCAGACTGGGTGTTGGTGAGCTCACGGGCTTCATGAGCTACGTACTGCTTATCATGAACTCTCTTATGATGATTTCTGGCGTGTTCTTGCTTACTGCTCGCGCTATTACCAGTGTGCGACGAATCGGAGAGATTCTTTCCGAGGAGCCTGCTATTGAGTCTCCAGAGCACGGCCTGACTGACGTTAAGAATGGTGCAGTACGCTTTGAAAACGTATCTTTCAAGTACAGCCAGAGTGCTGAAGAGGATGTCCTTGAAGACATTAATCTCTCGTTTGCGCCAGGCTCTACCGTTGGTATTCTCGGCGGCACCGGTTCCGGAAAAACTACCCTTATCCAGCTGATTGCTCGCTTGTACGATGCAACTGAAGGCACCGTGCTTGTTGGCGAGAATGACGTCCGCTCCTACAATCTTATTTCACTTCGTGACGCAGTGTCTGTTGTCCTTCAGAAAAATGTGCTGTTCAGCGGCACCGTCCGCGACAACCTGCTCTGGGGCGATCCCAACGCAACTGATGAGGAACTGCTCCACGCGTGTTCTATTGCATGCGTTGATGAGTTTCTTGACAGGATTGGTGGCTTGGACGGAGACCTTGGTCAGGGTGGCGTCAATGTTTCTGGTGGCCAGAAGCAGCGTCTTTGTATTGCGCGTGCGCTTTTGAAGAAGCCAAAGATTATCATTTTTGATGACTCTACCAGCGCGGTTGATACTGCAACCGACGCAAAGATTCGTGCTGGACTTGCCGAGCTTGCTGACATGACAAAGATTATCATTGCCCAGCGTGTGAACTCAGTTATGGACTCAGATCAGATTGTCGTTCTTGATAACGGTAGGGTTCATATGACTGGCACCCACACAGAACTTCTCGCCAAGAGCCCTATCTATAGAGAGCTGTATGAGTCGCAGACTGGCGGTAGTCAGTCAGACATTGACGCTGCTGGTAAGGAGGTGTCACATGGCTAATCGCGCAGGAGGAGCACGTCCTCAAAACATCGGACATACCATTAGAGTGTTTGTCTCGTACTTAGGTCACGCTAAGAAACGCCTTATGTTGGTGGCACTTCTTGTTTCTATCAGCGGTTTAGCTGCGCTTCTGGGCACCTACATGATCAAACCTGTTGTTGCCGCAGTGGGCAGGGGAGATGTAAGTGGCTTTACCAACCTTGTTGTGTTCACAGCGGTTGTGTATACAATCGGAGCGCTTACTAGTGTTGGTTACACGCAAATTATGGTTCGCGCTGCTCAGAGGATTGTTTTTGACATCAGACGAGACCTTTTTGAGCACATTGAATCGCTGCCGCTGAGGTTCTTTGACCGCCGTACCCGCGGCGATATCATGAGTTTCTTTACAAATGACGTGGATACTATTTCGGAAGCGCTCAACAACAGCTTTGCCAACCTTGTTCTGGCGTTTATTCAGATGGTTGGCACGCTTGTACTGCTCATTGTCCTTAACTGGCAGCTGACGCTCATCACTGTTCTCTTTGATGTTTTGATTGTGATTTATGCACGCTATGCAAGTAAGCGCTCTGCCAAGCATTACTCGGTGCAGCAAAAGAGCCTTGGTGTTCTTAACGGTTTTGCAGAAGAAACTATCTCTGGTCTTAAAGTGGTTAAAGTTTTTAATCACGAAGATGCCAACTTTGCTGATTTTCTAGAGGTTAATGAGGAGTTACGGCACTCTGGAACAAGCGCTCAGGGTTATGCGGCAACTATGGTTCCTATTACGGTTTCGTTGACGTATATCAATTACGCCGTGGTCACCGTGGTTGGTGCTCTGCTTGCGGTAAACGGACACGCGGACGTTGCAAGTCTTGCTTCCTACCTGGTCTTTGTTCGCCAGGCAGCCATGCCGTTTAACCAGTTCACACAGCTCTCCAACTTTCTGCTTACCGCTCTTGCTGGTGCTGAGCGTATCTTTGCGGTTATGGAGATGACTCCCGAGGTTGATGAGGGCAAGGTTGACCTGGTCCGCATTAGTGGTTACGAGTCAGGAGAAGAGTCCTGGGCATGGGTCACACCATCTGGCGAGAAAACCCCTCTTGCTGGAGACGTTCGCTTTGATGACGTGACCTTTGGATACGACGATGATCAGACGGTTCTTGCAAACCTCACGTTGTTTGCAAAGCCTGGCCAGAAGATTGCGCTTGTTGGACCAACCGGCTGCGGTAAGACAACCCTTATTAACCGCTTCTATGACGTTCGTAGCGGAACCATCACCTACGACGGCATTCCAATCAACGACATCAAGAAATCTGCACTAAGGTCCTCCCTGGGTATTGTTTTGCAGGACACGCATCTGTTCACAGGTACCATTGCAGACAATATTCGCTTTGGTAAGTTAGACGCCACTGATGACGAGGTTATTGCTGCAGCAAAAATCGCAAACGCAGATAAGTTTATCCGTCGTATGCCACGTGGCTACAACACCGTACTTACCTCAGACGGCGCTAACCTTTCCCAGGGCCAACGCCAGCTTTTGGCTATTGCACGTGCTGCAATTGCTGATCCTCCTGTTCTTATTCTGGACGAGGCAACTTCCAGCATTGATACACGTACCGAGGCACTTATCGAGAAGGGTATGGATGCCCTGATGGCAGGCCGCACCGTCTTTGTGATTGCTCACAGGCTGTCTACAGTTCGTAACTCTGATGCCATTATGGTCCTGGAGCATGGCCGCATCATTGAACGTGGTACTCACGATGAGCTCATTGCGAAGCACGGAGAGTATTACCAGCTGTATACTGGCTCGCGAGAGCTGGAGTAGGGTGTTTATTGTGATTGAAGCTTTAGCTGTTGCTCTTGGTGGAGCACTTGGTAGTTTAGGCCGCTGGCAGTTGGGAGTCCTCTTTAAACAGTGGATTCCTAACCTGCCAGTTGGTACGTTTGCTGCAAATGTAGTTGCTGGTTTGATTATTGGCTTTGTGACAGGACTTGATCTTGCAAGTCCACTTCAGCCGCAGGTAAAACTATTCTTAGCTGTAGGCCTTTGCGGAGGACTTTCGACCTTCTCGACCTTCTCAAATGAAACACTCACCTTTATTCAAGCAGGTAATTGGACCGCTGCAGGCGTGAACATTGCGGTTAACGTTGTAACCTGCCTGGTTGCTGTATTTATTGGATTAAAATTATCAACCGTTGTGTCATAGCGTAATAACTCAAACGTCTAAATTAAAAGCTAGTTATCTGTACCGACC
>JABZHC010000024.1 GCA_015259035.1 Atopobium sp. | reverse complement strand
GCTTGGTATCGTCGTCAAAGTTGTGCTCGTTGCCAGGGACCTGACCGACGGTCTCTTCTGCAGCACTTGGGT
This sequence comes from Atopobium sp., assembly GCA_015259035.1. Classification (GTDB taxonomy): domain Bacteria; phylum Actinomycetota; class Coriobacteriia; order Coriobacteriales; family Atopobiaceae; genus Lancefieldella. Next base: position 14,838 of record JABZHC010000024.1, on the reverse strand, counting down.
TGTAAGGAAAGCCCTGAAGAGTAGCAGTGTTGTTGAAAATCACGCGATTAGTGCCGTTGAGGTAGCGAGCGCCCGGGAAGGAAAGCTTGAGCTGGGAATATGCAGGAAGGTTATCTCTGATGTAGTCGTTAAGAATGGTGATTCCTGCAGGAATATCAAATTTGAGGGTTACGGTACGTCCATCTGGGCTGAGCGTCCAGTTAGGGTTCTTAGCTGGGTCAAAGTGAGCGGTAACGGTTTGACCTGCTGCATTTACGTACGTAGGAAGGGTATCGGTGATGATGATGGAGCGATAAGCGCGATAGTACTGGTAAAGCCTAAAGTTGAAGATGACGTCTGCGGTTTTATCGTTGGAAAGAGCGGACGAATCACCTGGGGCGTTAATACCACCGTACAGGAGCTGATCGTTGGTTTCTTCACCTGCAACCTGCTTCATGAGCCAAGGCTTGTCGTAGGTGATGGAATAGGTCTGATCAGGCATGTTAGCAAGCTCGGTGCCGTCTGCATTGTACACACGAACAACTGGCTTGAGCTGGAAATCTGCTGGGGTAACCATGTCTCTGAAGCTCATAACGTAAGGGAGCTCCAGCTTAACGGTGGTATCGATAGTATTGAGGTACAGGCGCTTAATGGTCTTGCCATCAGGGGTAACGATGGTCTCCTCGCGCTTGATAATAGGCTGAGTAGCCGCTGCTGGAGTAGCAAAATTATCAAGATAAGTATTAGGAGTAATGTTGTTGGTGTTGTTAATGTCCGTTGCGGACTGCTTGGTGTTTACCTCAATCTCCAGGTAAAGACCGTCGATTGGCTTATGAAGGCCAGTTGCGTCAATCTCGATACCTGTGGAGATATTTGCGCTGCCCTTAACGGTTGTGGGTGAAGTGGGCTTAAGGTTAACAGTAAGTTGTCCGTCAGCGCCAAAATCAATGTTCTGCGTCAACGGATATGTCACTGCTTTTGCAACAGTGCTTGTACCTAAAATAATAATACCGGTGAGCATCATTATTGCTGCAAACATAGTTGCAAACGACTTCTTAAAGTTGCTCATATCAACCCCATCTTTCCTATCGAGCGTACCCCTGGAGACATATATAGCTCCATTAAACATACTAATGGTTTTTGACCTAATTTCTAAAGAAATATTGTATTCAATTAAAGTTTTTTATTTCAATCTTGGACAAAGACTTTGAAAACTGACTAAATTGCGCTCAATTAATGCTACAAAGTGCGTAGATTTAACTTCATTACTCCTGGCGAGAAAAACGTGTACACCAAGCCATTCTTTTTTCCATTTCTTTTATGCTCCTTCAAAAAAACTGGCTGGCGTATACGCGTCAGCCAAGAATAATTCTTCGGTCAGTACTTTCTGCAAAAAATGATACTGGAATGAGTACATATCAACAATAAACAGACATCCCTATGAATAAATAATCAAATTAACTCCACAGTTTTCTTCACGTTTGGAGCTGAAAGCGGGCTTCAGCGGGCAACCAAAGCTATAGAGTTTCTCGTCAAAATGTTGTCGATACAACAAATGACCGTAACAAACAAACGTAAAATAGAGTTACAGCCAAGCAATCTGCAGGTAAAATTGAACAAACTGCTGTTGGACACTATGGGAGAGTCGTGCCAGAACGAGCCTACATTTCCAGATCAACTCACCTGATGGGCGCGACTATCACCATCTCTTTATTGTCACCTTCCAATGATGCGCAGGAAGAGCGCACTGCAGAACAGCTACTTGATAACGTCTTTGAACTCCTTAACATCTATAACCAGCGGTTTAGCGCAAATGACGCCAATTCCGAGCTTATGCAGGTCAATCTTGCAGCAGGCAAACATCCTGTCCCCGTTGACCCCGAGCTGTTTGAGCTCATTCAGATTGGCAAGGAACAAAGCCTTCTACCTGCAAGTCATTTAAACGTTGCTATTGGCCCTTTGGTACAAGCCTGGCGAATCGGCTTTTCTGACGCTCGCATTCCAAATAACGCCGAGGTCACGCACGCGCTGTCGCTTACTGATCCGCAACTCATTGAATTGGATCCTCTGAGCTGCACCGTGTTTCTCGCCAAAGAGGGCATGAAGCTGGACCTGGGGTGCTTGGCCAAAGGCTACATCGCGGACAAAATTGCAGATTATCTGGAAAGTCAGCACGTTGATTCCGCACTTATCAACCTTGGCGGTAACATTAAGACAATTGGCGCCAATGTGCTCTCGAACAGGCCGTGGCAGATTGGCATCCAGGATCCGCGACAACCGCGAGGCACCAACCTTGCTGTGCTGCCTATTTGCAACCAGTCCGTGGTGACCTCCGGTACCTACGAAAGGAAACTGCAGGTAAACGAGCACACCTATCACCACATTCTTGACCGCAAGACAGGCTATCCAGTTGACACGCAACTTGCGAGCATCACGATTATCTCGAATAACTCGCTTGATGGAGAAATTTGGACCACGCGCCTTTATGGCGAGAAACCCCGTCAGCTCCTTGCCCGTGTGGAACAAGAAAAAGACATCGAGGCGTTCATAGTAACCACTGATAATCGCGTATATTATTCGTCGGGAATCTCACCTGAGTTCCTTGCGTAATTCAGAAAGGAAGTTTGATGCTTAACTTTGTTGGCCTTATTGGCACCAATTCAAAAGAGTCAAATAACCGAAGACTCCTGCAATTTATGCAGAAGCATTTTGCCGACAAGGCCGCCATTGAGCTGGTGGAGATTGACAACATTCCCCTGTTCAACAAACCCGCAAAGATGAAGGTCCCCGAGGTTGTCTCCGAGCTTGCAAAGAAAATTGAGGCTGCCGACGGCGTCATCATCGCAACCCCAGAGTACGACCACTCCATTCCAGCGGTCCTGCAAAACGCGCTTGCTTGGCTGTCTTACGGCATCTTCCCTATGGTCAACAAGCCAGTCATGATTGTCGGCGCATCCCTGGGCACCCTCGGATCTTCTCGCGCACAGCTTCAGCTCCGCCAAATTCTGGACGCTCCCGAGCTCAAGGCCGCAATCATGCCAGGTTCCGAGTTCCTTCTTGGCCGAGCCCCTCAGGCATTTGACGAGAAGGGCAACTTGAAGGACAAAGCTACCGTCAAGAAGCTTGACCTGCTCTTTGACGATTTTCGTCTGTTTGTGAAACTCAACGAAAAAATGGCCGCATCGCGCGAACTCCTCCGCAAAGAGGCCGAGAACTTTGACTGGGAAAACCTGTAGGCCTGGAAGGAACTACTACTATGAAATTTGTCGGAATCGTCGGTTCAAATGCGGAGATTTCCTATAACCGAAAGCTTCTGCACTTCATCAAAAAGCACTTTGCCAAGCAGTTTGAGCTTGAGATCCTTGAGATTGATAACATTCCTCTGTTCAACCAGGACCTCAAGTGGGACGAAAACTTCCAGCTCCGTCTGCTGTACAACAAGATTACCCGCGCTGACGGCGTCATTATTTCTACTCCCGAGCACAACCACACCATCTCACCTGCGCTTAAGAGCGTCATCGAGTGGCTCTCCTACGATGTGCATCCATTTGAGAATAAGCCTGTCATGATTGTTGGCGCTTCTTACTACGACCAGGGAACTTCTCGCGCGCAAGTGCATCTGCGCAAGATTTTGGACGCTCCGGGCGTAAACGCATACGTTTTGCCTGGTAACGAGTTCCTTCTTGGAAAAGCTAAGCAGGCCTTTGACGAGGACGGCAACATTATCGACGAGCGCACCGTCAGCTTCCTGGGCCTTTGCCTGGATAACTTTGTCAAATACGTAGAGGTGGTCTCCAAGTTGAAGAAGCCAAAGCCAATCGCACCAGAGGATCTGGACGTAACCAACTCAATTTCCACCACTATCCAGGGCATCGATCCCGACGATCCTGATTGGGTCGAGAAGGCCGCTGAGCTTGTGGGCGCGGTCTCGGGCGACACATACGTTAAGCTTGACCACGGCATTTTGACGGTCAACCAGATTGACATGTTCCTGAAAGCAATGCCATTTGAGCTGACCTACGCGGACGACAACAACCAGTTCCTTTACTACAACAACGCTCATGACAACCCAGACACTATGCTGGCAAAACGCGTGCCAGCGCAGTCGGGCGACCGTCTTTCCACAGTTCATAGCTCTCTTCCCGAGGGTCGCATGAAGAACGTTGAGTTTGTCATCGGCGTGCTTCGTAACGGCGACAAAGAGTATGTTCGTACCATTGTCCCAGGTACGCCAGCTGACATCATCAATACCCACAACTACCAGGCAATGTATTATCCTGACGGTTCGTATGCGGGCATTAACGAGATCGTCTTCAACTTCAAGCCATGGCTTGATTGGTATCTGCAAACCACAGGTCAGCGCCTCGTAAGCGCTAGCGGCGCAGTTGTTCCACCAGCTGGCGCTCCCGCCCCTGCTGCTGGTGCTTCCGCACCAAGTGCAGGCGTAGACGCTACCTCCGGAGCAAGCGCTTAACGTGCAGCTACGCACCGCGACGCGCGACCGCGCCGCGCGGCCGCGATACGCTGCTTGACGCGCCTATGTGCGACCAAGCGCAATAATGCACAACTGAAGTGATATACTTCCCTCGCCTTCCAGAAATAAATCTCTGGAAGGCGAGTTTTTTGTATTAAGTTGCAAAATTTCTATTTAGGCTAAATATGTATTCATTTCTACGAATATCTATGCACAGATATTCAATTTTGTGTATCACTCAATTTTTAGACCAAAATTTTAGGGGCTAAAAAGGTAAAAATCCCGTTTAGTTGGAGATCAATTTTTTAAAAAGTGATTTTTATCTCCAACTAAGACGATTTTTTACCACCGTTGCAATTTTTTATCTGCGAAAACTCGCTATGCATAAAAATGAAACTCCAACTAAACGCATTTTTTACCACTTTGGCGAAAATCAGCACTCGGTATTACTGGACACCACTCAATCAACTGAGCATCTTTCACTCGGCTGTTCATCGCTTGACTACCGGACACCGTAGAGCATTACTTAACAACACCCGACAGCTACTGCCCTTCAAACTTGTTGATCTTTCGATCGTAAGCAAGCAGGCCGTTTACCTCTTCCTCAACATCAGATACCTGCGTATAAACGTATCCCGCAAGGCCCTCATCCGCCAGCGATTCCACCTCTGCAAGCAACTTTTTAACAGCAGCTCGCCAATCCTCAACCGTGGCAAAATCCCCGTATCCATAAGAATGGTCAAGTGACGTATGACCTGGTGTCATCTGAGCAAGACCACCGAACTCAGAGATTATTGTTGCTCGATTCCCCCGTTGCTTTCCATGCCAACCTGCACGAAGTGGCCGGAAGTAGTTATGGATGCTCAGGAAATCGCCGCATCCCTGGTCGTACCAGCCGCTTGTTGCATCAATTGGTCGTGTTGCATCCAAGGCGCGAACAGCCTCAGTAGCAGCCCGTGCATCAAACTGACCCCAACCCTCGTTAAAGAGCGTCCATAATCCAATCGAAGGGTGCCCGTCCAGGAGTTTGACCATTTCCTGACAGGTTTCTGTCCACTCCTTGCGATAACCCTCATTACCTGCGGATAAAGCCTGATGATGTTCTGGAGTTGTATCATCAAATCGGTTCCAAGTAAAACTGAACAGCGTCGGCTTCTGACTCGTGTGCCAGGGACTATACGCGCTTCCACCCGAAACGCAATCCTGCCAAACCAGCATGCCGAGTCGGTCGCAATGATAGTACCAACGCTCGCTTTCAATCTTGATATGTTTACGCAGCGTATTAAAACCGGCCGATTTCATAGCCTCTATGTCATATACCAGCGCATCATCGGACGGCGTGGTCATCAATCCGTCAGGCCAGTAGCCCTGATCCAGCACGCCGCGCACAAAATATGGCACCCCGTTCAAGTGCACCCTTGGCACGCCCGCCACGTCTTTCTTTACCTCAACAGTACGAAACGCGCAATAGCTCCGAACAAAATCGACCACCGCACCATCCTGCCAAAGTGTTGCCTCCACGGCATAGAGGTGCGGACTCTCCGGCGACCAAAGTAGCGGGTCATCCACATGCTGCTCGGCGGATATCTCCCCTGCCTCGTCCGCCGGAAGTGTGGCGAGAAGAACGTCTTGTCCAAGCTCGTCTTTGAGCGATAACTCCAGCTCAAACGCGCCCATTTGTACACCGGCCAGACCGCTAGCCTGCACGTTCGCTCTAACCTCAAGCGCGCCAAACATACCACCCTTCAGCGTTAGCGACTCAAGGTGAACCGCAGAAACAACCTCGTACCATACGCTTTGCCAAATGCCACTCTGAGCGGTGTACCAAATGTCGCCACGCGAGAGTCGCTGCTTTCCACGCAGTTGAGAGCCAGTGTCACTTGGATCCCAAACACAAAGCACAAGCTCAACGGTGGCGCCACTCTCTGCTATGACCGAGCTCTCAACCTCGCCCACACTTTCCCCAGCCGCGGCCGGCCCAAGCAGATTCGTAATCTCAAAGGAAAACGGTAAATAACCGCCAGCATGCGTACCAGCAAGCTTACCATTCACAAAGCACGCGCACATCCAGTCAACCGCTTCGAAATGTAGAATAATTCGCTGGTCATCGGCCAGTTTAGGTAGTTCAATTTTGCGCTTGTACCACAAAAGTTCGCTCGGATGCACCGTACGACCAACATCAGAGAGCGGAGCTTCTGGCGAGAACGGCACCACAATCTGTCCGTCCCAACGGGAAGGAATTGCCTGTTGCGTGAGGGTCTCTACTCCAATCCCGCCATCTACCGGCACAATCGCATAATCCCACGCGCCGTTCAGCATCACGTAATTGTCGCGCTGCATGCGAGGACGCGGATACTCAGGCAATACGTTCGATGGGTCAAGCGCCTCTCCCCAAACAGTCGTCAGAGAATTCAGCGTCTCCTCCGTATGCTTTTTGGGCGCACTTGCCAAAACGCGACGAATATCCAGCATGGTATCTCTCGTTTCTCCTGAAGCAGCAGGTACAAGCACATGACAAGCCAGCGTGACGTATGTATATCATAGCCGCTTCGTAAAAGAATTTATATAGCGAGAAAACCGAACAAACCCCAGTTCAATCACAAATTAAGGCTCAAATAAGACTGAAGCTCAAATAGGACTGAAGCTCAGTACCACTCAAAACCCACATAAACGTTAGCGCTTGGGGAACCATGGAATGCAGCGATTAACGTGTTTGCAGTACTCTTTGTACTCGTCGCCAAACTGCTCGAGAAGCCACTTCTCCTCTGTAGCCTGCATCATCACAGTTAAAAGCGCCCAAAACACAAGAGGTAGAGGCAGCAGATAAAGGTTGCTTGAAAGCAAAGCTGCGCCCGACATAACAAACGCAAATGCAGAGTAGATAGGGTTTCTGACCAGTGCATAAACACCAGTAGTTACCAGCTGATTTGCGATGATTTTCTCGCGAAGTTTTTCTTTGATGGCAGCGGAAACCCACAGCCAGATGCCCACAATCAGAAAAGCCGTACCCACGGTGTGCATCACGCCGACCGTGGCTCGAATGCGAAGGTACGGAAGAAATCCCAGCTTAGACAGGGCAATGCACGCGATTGTCAGCGCCGTGATGGCAATCACGTAAGCGGGACCAACACCAAGTACCGGAAGATGATCTTTCTTCTCGTTCTCAGCAGGCATTCGATGAACTCCGTTCAGTTGACATTTTGTTAGCTATAGCTAACTACGCCATAAAGTTTACACCTAAAACTACACTTTGACGTGAGGATTTTCATACTGACCATGTCTGTTCGTTGCCCCCTTACCATACTGAATGGCAAACGTAGGACAATGATGTAGGCAACGAAGACATGCGGCGCACTGATCTTTAATCCACACAGGTCTCTTATCCTTCATCTGAATGGCCTGAACTGGGCACTTTCGTGCGCAAAGACTACATCCGATGCACTTATCTGAAACCGAGAAGTGCTGTGTCTTCCTTTCGTTGTTATACATGGGATCCATAAAAAGTCTCACTGCATACGGAACAACGCCCTGCATGTGATTACCAACAGTACGCTCTTTGATGCCGCTTAATACAGCGTTGATATAGCTCTCGGCGTTGTCGTTAATTTGCTGGACCTTTGTCTTGTCGCTCAAATCAAAAATTGGAGTCCAGGTATCAGGTATTTTGACGCTAAAACCAGCGTTGAGCTCTAGTTCTTTGTTGGCAAGAATCTTTTTTGCGTCAACAAACGTGCAACCAGCCATTATTCCGTACGTTGTTACAATGAACGAGTACGGCGCAGAGGCACTTATGACCTGGAGATTCTGCAAAAACTCCCGAGTTGTAATGGGAAGTTCCCAGTTATAAACTGGCGTCACGATGCCAAGCATCTCATTTTCTGAGAGATTTACCTGGCCGTTTGAAACCTCAATCGAGACTGCAGTGTCATCAAACTCCGCGGCAATTCTCTCGGCAACATATTTGCAGTTGCCTGTTGCAGAAAAATACAAAATCATGTGTCCCTCTCCCGCGCGGTAGTTGTCTACCCACGCTTCCCTTGCACTAATAATAAGCTATTTCACCTGGTTAATGTCAGTTACTACCTACTATATGAGTGTCCATTACACTGGACACTCAAAACTCTTTTTAAGCCTATGATTATTCAACGATGAGAAATAAATCACCTGTTCAAACAGCTGATTTTTTTCTCTAACATCTCTGAAAGGAACGCACTATGAAACGAACGATTGACGTATCAACAAACCTAAGTACGCAAGTTCCACCTGACACTATTGACGTAGACATCACCGTTCAAGGAACTTCCAAAATCCGCGAAGACTGCACAGCCAAATATAATGTGCTGCTTCAAACAATCAAAGATGCGCTAGAGAAAAATGGGTTACCTGCTTCAATTCTAAAAAACAACAACTATTCAGTATCTGGTCACGAGGAAAACCGGTACAAAAAAGATGATGAGGGTGACTATTATGTCGCTGAGAAAAAACTTCTAGGGTATGATTTCCGCGCTAAACTATCCATCAAACAGCAGCTTGAAGAAGATCTTGTCGAGAAAATCTGGAAAGCACTCAGTTCATGTGGTGATGAAGTGACCTTTTCAGTTGAATTCTCGATAGCACATAACGACACCATTAAAGACAACCTATCTGTAGATGCTATTGTTGCCTGTCATCAAAAAGCAAATCTTCTTGCCAAGGCTGCCAGAGCAAAAGTGGTTGGGCTTAAGCATGCAGACTACGACTTCGACAGAAGAGAACTAGTGTATAAAGCCTGCGCTCGTAGTGCTTTTTATAATTCAGATTGTGGAAACCAAGTTCCTACATTTGATCCGTCAGATATAGACATCTATTGCTACGTAGAAACCACATGGGAAATCGAGCTTCTACCGCCAGACGATCTGCTGTAGCCGCACAATCCTCCGCACTTCAAAGGGTTTCTCGCCTGGCGAGAAACCCTACTAGTAGCAGGCTATTTTCGTTAGCGGGTTTTTTACGGATGCAGTTCGTTTACTGACGGCGCGTCATCTGCACACCCCATTTACTGGTAGCGGAGCGATTCCACAGGATTGAGCTTTGAGGCGCGGCGAGCAGGCCAGTAGCCAAAGATGAGGCCGATGCCAATGCAGATTCCCGAGGTAATCATCACGATGTTCGGGGTGATGATGGGCGTGATACCAGTTTCAAGCTGTATCATGCTGCCAAACGAGCCGGCCAGTCCCCACGCTCCGGCGTAACCCAGGGCAATGCCAATCACACCGCCCATAATGCAAATCAAAATGGACTCGCATAAGAACTGCTTGGTAATGTCGGACGCGCGAGCGCCCAGAGCTTTACGCAGGCCAATCTCCCTAATACGCTCCGTCACGTTGGTGAGCATCATGTTCATGATGCCAATGCCGCCAACCAGTAGCGAGATACTTGCGGTGGCGGTAACCAGGACCTGGAACGACATCAGTGTGGCGTTCATCTGCTCAATGATGGACGAAAGCGTCATAACCGTTACGCGGTCTTCTGCCTGCGCGGAAGGAATGTTAAACCAGTCAAGCAACCAGGACTTTGTCTCATCTGCAAGCGCCTTCATGTCAACGTTTTCGCGAGCATAACCAAAGACCTGGCTGATAGTTTTGGTGCCCGTCAGGCGCGCTGAATACGTGGAATATGGTATATAGGCCAGCAGCGTATCGCCTTGCCCGCCCCCATTTGGGCCACTGTCAACCACGCCCACAATGGTGTAGCTGTCGTTGTTGATGCGAACAACCTGTCCAATGGATGCATCTGCGCTGCCAAAGAGTTTCTCGGCAGACAACTTGTCGAGAAGAACGTTTCTAGATGTGTCATCTACGTCGGACTTTGTGAAGAGTGAGCCCGCGGATGCCTTGAGGCCCATAACGGTAAAGTAGTCGGGCGTGCAGCCGATGATTCGCGCGTCAAACTGCTTCTCGGCCGAGTTGACGCGGGCCATGGTGGAGTCGATGCCAGTCACAAGCTCGTAGCCAGGTACACTAAGCTGCAGCATGTCAAGATCTTGCTGCGTGACCTCGCGGTCTGGCCACGCGTATATCATGACCATACGCGACTGGTTGAGGCCCAAAGAGCTTACCAGCGAATACTTGATGCCGTCGATAAGTGCCGTCATGGCAATAACCGCGCTGATGCCAATAACAATGCCCAGTACTGTCAGCAAGCTACGGCCACGGTTAGCATTGAGCGCAGACAGGGTTTCTCGCAACAGATCCATCAACCTCATAGCGCGACACCTCCCGTCGCGGCATGCGCACCCGGCTTCGTATCCGCGCCCGTCGCGGCATGTGCGTCCGCTGCAGTACGCATACCCGACGCAGCGCCCTCAGCCGTCGTGGACTGTGCGGCGTGTTGTCTCACAAACTCCTTTTCCTGCTCGTCTGTGAGCAGGCGGCCGTCACGAATGTGTACCACGCGGTCAGCCCAAAAGGCAGTCTCGGGGTCATGTGTAATCAGCACGATTGTTTTGCCGCGCTCCTGCATGGACTTGAACGTGTTGAGTACCATCTCACTTGTTGCAGAGTCCAGGTTGCCTGTTGGCTCATCGGCAAAAATAACCGCCGGGTCGTTTACCAGCGCACGAGCAATGGCAACGCGCTGCACCTGACCGCCGGAAAGCTCGTTGGGCTTATGCTCGTAGTACTCCTCGGGCAGGCCAACAGAACGCAGCGCCTTCCAAGCACGCAACTCTCGCTCTTTTGCAGGAATATCCGAGTAGATGAGCGGCAACATAACGTTTCGCAGCACCGTAGTGCGCGGTAGCAGGTTAAACGACTGAAAGACAAAGCCCAGACGCGTAGCGCGAATTTCCGCCAGATCGTCGTCGGAAAGATCTGCAACCTCAAGTCCCTCTAACTTGTACGAGCCGGAAGTAGGCGTATCCAGGCAGCCCAAAATGTTCATCAGGGTTGATTTGCCTGAGCCAGACGGACCCATGATGCAGAGAAACTCGCCCTTCTCCACAGTTAGCGAAACGCCACGTAAAGCGTGCGTCAAACCCGCAGCCGTCTCGTAAATGCGATGCAGCTTATGTACCTCAATTACCTTGGACATACGCGTCGCCTACTTGGAGTCTTTGGAGCCCGTTGTATCGGACGTCGCGCTGGTCCCCGAGCCAGACGTCGCGCCAGACGTTGCTCCTGCTGGAGCATCCATCGCCGCGCCTTGAGATGGACCGCCAGCGCCGCCGCCAATCATCACCTCAGTGCCGTCCTCAATACCAGCACCTTCAATGACGGCCGTCGTAGAACTTTGCGCCTTTACAGTCACTGGCACGCGCTTTACCTGCGGATAACCCTTCTCGTCACGAGAAGTAACCACGTTGACGTAAGCACCATCGCCGTTATCCATAACGGCAACAAGAGGCACGGTCAGCACGTTGTCCATGTGCTGAATCATGATGTCCACGTTGGCGGTCATACCCGGCTTGATGGAGGCGTCGGGACTGCTAATAAGCAGGTCAACGGTGTAGGAAACAATGGATCGACCAGGGTTATCGTAACTTGCGCTCGCATCGGCACCGTTGGACGAAACAGCAGAAACGTGAGTGACCACGGCGTCGCAATACAGATCTCTCAGAGCTGTAAAACTGACCTGTGCCTTCTGGTCAACGGCAATGCGAGAAATATCTACCTCGTTTATCTGGACATTTACCTTCATCTGGGAAAGGTCCGCGATAGTAATCAGTGGACCAGCGTTGCCAGTACCCGGCGCGGACGAACCAACAGAAGCACCGTTCACTGCGTTCATCACAATAACCGTTCCGTCGCATGGAGCGGTAACTACACGCTTATCTGCCTGGGCAATTGCGTCGTTGTAGGCGGAGCGAGCCTCCTCAAGCGCAATCTGAGCGCTCTCCAGATTTGCCTCCGCCGCTTCCACAGACGCGGCAACAGACGCAGCGTTTGCCTCCTGTCCGTCCTCACCTGACTCGGGGACACCGTTGCGGGCGGAAGCCAGAGCTGAGCGAGCCTTACTGACCTCGTTTTCGGCTGCTTTTACCTGCTGAGACGCCTTACGAACAGCCTTATCCAGCTCATCGTTCTTGATAGTAAAGAGCTTGTCACCCTTATGAACGTACGTGCCCTCGGAAACCTGAACGTCCTGAATAATGCCATCTACCTCGGGAGTTACCACAGTGGACGACACGGGTTTAATGGATCCAGACGCGGAAACAGAATCGCTGAACTCGCCTCGCGTGACAAACGTGGTGCTTGGCATCACGGTGGTGTTCTGGTTCTGTCCGCTCTGACACATAGGCAAAATAAACAATGTGACGAGAAGAACAAAGACTCCAGCGGCTATTCCTGCCTTAATAAGCTTCTTTTTACGACGAGCTTTACGGTGGCGAGCCAAACTCTCGTACGCCTCACGAGCTTCAGCGTCTTCCTCACTTTCACCTGGAGAAATAACGCCAATCTGTGAGCCCAAGTTAGCTGTCTGATCAGCAATTGTTGGTAACGTAGAGGCAAAGGCTGTCTGCTGATATCCTTCGGGTGGCGTGGGGATGTTAGGGGCTCCGGCGCCTGTAGCGCCTGTAGTGCCCGGCGCACCTGTGGAGCCCGCACCGCCCGCAGCGCCCGTACCTGCTGCGCCCGTAGCGCCCGCATTTCCCTCGTTAGCTTCTTGCTTTGAACTGTGGTTGAAGTGAAGCATAGGTCCCTCCGAAGTCCATGCTTAAAACACGAGAAATCCCAGAAGAAATCAGTTTGACCTTTTAGTTTATATAAAATTTTTCAGCAGAAGTTAGTTTGCTTAAACAACTACGGCGAGCGGTATAAAAGCAGCGGTCTGTGTCAGCGAACTACTCAAACACAAACGCGCAACCACCGTAACTGTCCAACGTGTTTCTCGCCCCTACTGCACCACAAGCTCAAAGTTGTCATTTGATTGCTGAATGCTCCATTTTATCGATGTAGCGGAATCAACCAGCGAGAGATCATGTGAGACCAACAACAAAGCTCCTGGATATTCAGACAACAAACGTTCAAGCGCTACGGTTGAACCAAGGTCCAAATAGTTAGTTGGCTCGTCCACTACGATAAGTTCTGGTAATTCGAGCATTCCCAACGCAAGCATAAGCTTTCTCATTTCACCTGGACTGGTGGACTCACCTGCAAGAACATAATCAGGATCTGAATTGAGTTGCGCCACAATAGACAACACTCTTCCGCGTTGGGAGTTTGATAACCCTTTGATTTTTCTTACTGTCTCTGTTTTTTGCAGTTCAGTTGGCTCCTGAGGAATATATAACATTCGCACATCGTCAGAAATACTTGAAATAATTTTCTTTACCAGTGTTGTTTTACCACAGCCGTTATCGCCGACAACACCAATATGATCTGTGTTGCCAATAAACAGCGGTGGGGTTTGTAGGCAACTTTCTCCCATGAGAATGTTATTAGGTTCCATCCTCAACAGAACTTTTCTCTTACTTGCCTCACTATCCAACCAGATATTGGAATCATATTGTTTCTCAACCTTAATACCTGTGGCTTTACCCGTTGCCTTTTCAAGTCTATCCAACATGCGTACAGCCAATTTTCCCGCTTTACCATCTTGGCCTGAAACTATATAGCCCCGCTTTTTTGCACGCGCATCACTGTCATGCTTGTCAATAGTTCTTCCACTTTTGCGCGCCTGAACTCTAGAAGCCTCTTCTCTACGTCGCTGGGTTTCTCGCTCAAGGCGAGTCTTCTCTTTTTGCGCCGCTTCCTTTGCGTGTAATGCGCTAGAACGTTCAAGCTCTACCTGTGATGATGCCTGAGAATAATTACCAGATTTCATGTTTGCCGTGCCGTTAGCTACAAACAAACATTGAGTGCAGAGTTTATCCAACAGCTCTCTATCATGTGAAATGAGCACCCCGATACCCTTGAACTGCGACAAGGCCACAAAAAGAGCATGTTTTGTTGATACATCCACATGATTAGTGGGCTCATCGAGCACAAGAACGTCAGGTGATGCCCATAAAGCACACGCTACCTGTAGTCGTTTCTGCTGACCACACGAAAGTGTCTCAAAACGCCAAGGCCAATCTTCTTCTAACAAAAGCTCTCGCCTCAACTTAATTGCCACTTCATCATAGGCAACCGCAAAATCAAAAAGAGTAGCTGGGACCTCCGTTGCATTTTGAGCACAATATGCCGAGAAAAGCGATGGACTTACAACTCCCCTGTCAGGTTGCAATAGACCACATACGATACGTGCGAGGGTTGTTTTACCAGATCCGTTATTACCAACAAAGCCGGTCCATCTCTGTGGGAGTGTAATAGTCACATCATGTAAAGTGGGCTCTACCGCTGATGGATAGGTATATTCAATATTTGAAAGATTAAGCTGCATGATACCTCGGTTCTGCCGAAGAC
>JABZHC010000023.1 GCA_015259035.1 Atopobium sp. | reverse complement strand
CTTGGTGGTTGCAGGCAATACTATCTTGCTTGGGTTTAAAGAACCTGCATGGGAAGAAGCACTTCTGTAAAATCAACTTTTGCGGTTTGTGTTTTTGTAGCATGCGCTTTACAGCATGCGTCAGATTGTAGATAAGCGTTAGTAAAAAAGGCAGCTACTCAAGTAGTTGCCTTTTCTTTTACGTGGTTGAATCTGCAACGTCTTTGGTGTTTTGTTGCAAGTTAGTCCTCGTCATCAACCATTTCTACAACGGGTTTGCCCATGTAGTTGATACCGTCGACCAGCTCTTCCAGGGTGATTCTTTGACCTAAGATAGTTGCCTGAACAAGCTCTTTGTAGAACTCACGAGCTTCATCCATAAGATCAAGAATACTTTCAGTCTTAATTTCTCCTGTGTAAGGCTCTTTCCAAGGAAGGCGCTTGAGATTAGCGGTAGGGAAGTCCTCAGTCATAACAATACGGTGAGCCATTGCGGCAACGTACGAATTGTTTGAAGGACGCATGAACTTCTCGGTCTTGTATAAAACGTCAGGAAGCTTGGTAGTGTATTTAGGATCAGTGCGCTCTACCGTGTGGTAAATGCGAGCGTAGTCCTGAAGGGCTTTCTCGTACTCACCAACACCAACATTAAGGTCAAATACCTGAAGCGCTACTTGCGAGAAAAGCGCGCCACCAACGTGTTTGGTGGATTCAATGGCTTCAAGCACCTCAGCTGGTGGAAACGTCTCAACGGTAGTGTGGCGCATGTGCCAAAGAAGATATGAATCCAAATCCGTTTCGATAATAGGATGGAGCTCTCTGTAGGCATTTTTGAGAGATGGTTCTGCCTCAATCAGTGCATCTTGCTGGGAATACACAAACGGATGGACAATTCTATCTAGCGCGTAGTGTGCTAAGAGGCCAAGTGCAAACGCGCGGCCAGCTGGCATGTCGCTCTGCGGGAGGCGAGAAACCCCATCGCGAATGGATAAAAACGCGTCAACAATATGGCCTGCGTGCATACGACGATGCAGCCTATTGCAGGCAAGTGAGTGGTTTGGCCAGGCTAGATGGCGTGCAAGGAAGGGATCAGGCCCCTGGTTTCCGAGCAAAAATGCATTAACCTCAGCTTCAGTGGCAATGAGCTCTTTGGGCAAATCATGAACCACCTCTGCGCCAAACAGATAGTGAGTTATTAAAGCAGGCATAAGACTCCTCGTAGTTTTTCAATATAAGAGTAGCCTAAAACAGCTTACAGGCGTTAAAATTTCTCCTTCGTGTTACAAGATTTAATGATACCTGGGAACTGACACATGGGTCTACTTGAAATTTTACTGCTGGGTGTGGCGCTTGCAACAGATGCGTTCTCTGTCACTATCTCTAACACCTTTGCCTTTGATGACCATAGGTTTTCTCGCCTCATGCGCATGCCTCTTTTCTTTGGCCTCTTTCAGTTTGGTATGCCTCTTGCCGGTTATTTTGTTGGCGGCATTGCAGCAGAATTGATTGAAAAGTATGCAGGAATGGTCTCTTTAGTCATCCTTGGCTTCATTGGTTCAAACATGCTGTACAGCGGCTATAAGGCGCTCAAAGAAGATGCTTCTGAAGAAGATGAGGAAGAAGCTCAGCAAGACGCTCAGCAAGGCGCTACAACACTCTCTTATGGCAAGTTGGTATTTCAAGCTGTTGCTACGGCAATTGATGCATTTGCTGTTGGTGTAAGTTTTAGGGCACATAGCGTAGACATTTTGGTTGCCTCGACACTCTTTGGCGTTATTACCGCTATCCTCTGCACTATTGCATTGTTCATTGGTAAAAAACTCGGCTCGCTTTTGGGTGATCGCGCCGAGATGGTCGGTGGTGTAGTGCTTATCCTGATTGGACTAAAAGCCTTTTTTGGATAAAATTTGTTTGACCAGATGGACTGAGTAGCAGGTAAGGAGGTAGCGTGAAGTTTATCCCAGATTGTCTGCGCCAGAAGCTGCATAAAACTTTTGGACCAAAAAACCCTGACGAGAAGATCACTCCACCAACTGCCACTTCTGTTACACGAACCTCATTTATTATCCTGGCTGTCTCAGCGGTTGCTGCGCCCGTAATAGCAACCGTAGCAAACGTTTTGAGCCCAGGAATTTCTTATGTCCAGCAGGAACTTCTCCCTCCACAGCTCAATTCAAAAGTTCCGGGCTACGCTCGAGCGCTCATTCAACTTGCACAACGAGAAGGCTCTCTCAATCTGCTTTGCACCTCAAAAGAAGCGGTAAAGCCCCTGGTAGAAACATATTCAAGAATGTTTTCTCTACCTGTTACGGTGGGCGAGGCAACAGAGGAAGAAATTCAGGAGTTTATTAAGCAAACATACGCTTCTGATAAGAGCGCGGAGTCTGAAACTTCTGATACTAAATCTGACGCTGATTGGGGTTTTGAGAAACCCGATGTTATTTTTCTGGCAAGTGAAGCTCTCATGCAAAACTTTGAGACTTCCACATACTGTCAGCCATATGAAGTTTCTTCAACAGACCAGTACGTGCGTTCAGAGTTTTTTGACGCTACTGGTCACTGGTATGCTTACGCTGCAGATCCATTGGTTTTGCTAGTAAATCAAGAGCGCCTTAACGAGAAAAAGATTCAGCGTCCACGCGAATGGACCGATCTTCTTACAGATGGCCTGCGTGGAAGGTATGTTATTCCTGACCCCACACTTACGTATGCGGGAAAGAAGTTTGAATCGCTCTTTTTAGGTCAGTATGGACTGGATAAAGGGGCTCAAATTATCCAAAGTCTCTTTGAAAATGTTGACGCATTTTCTGAGAGCACCTATCAAGCTATTAGAGACACAGGATTTGGCAAGTATAGGGCTTGTGTTTGTCCGCTGAGCGCTGCGTATAGGGCAATTACTAAAGACGATTTTGATAATCTTTCAGTCATTCTGCCAGGCATTTCTTATTTCTCTACGATAAGGTCATTTGTATGCCAGGGGTCAAAACATACGTATTCAGCGTATTTATGGCAGGAATTTATTACTAAACGAGACGCTGCTGAGCACATGGGAGAAATGGACTCGTTCTTCTCGCCAGTTATTGAGGGAACGCCAACTCCTTGGTATGCAAGTCGTCTAAATTTGACAGCAGTGAGCGAATCAATGCAGATAGCTCCTGCTCCCACCGACGCAGAAGGCAATCTCATTAAGCTCGAAGACGTCCATGCTGTATACAGCAAGTTGGTCAACGCATAACTTTTGCCATATCTTTTGAGTCTGAATACAAAAAACGGCCCAGGTAAACTGAGCCGTTTTGCTGTATAGATGGAGTGGCGAGAAGACCGGGTTTCTCGCCAAGAAGCCCTGATGAAGAATTAGACGTAGAAGAGCATCTTGTTGTAGCTAGGTACTGGCCACCAGTCGTGTCCGCAAATGAGCTCCATGGAGTCAACGGCGCTGCGGAGGCGGGCCATAGCAGGAAGAACTTCATTGCAGTAGTATTCGCACTGCTCCTGAGGCTGATCCTTCATCTGGTGAGCTGTGGTGTTGATCTTATCAAGGCTGTTGGTAGCTGCGTAAATCTCGTCAATACCTGCGGTAAGCTTCTCAACAATCTCTGTTTCTGCAGCGCTCTTAATACCAATAGCCTGCTTAGCAGCAACTGAAGAGGCAACATCACTTGAGTAGGTAAAGAGGGCAGGCAGATACATGTGACGCGTCATATACAGCATGGTACGAGCCTCAATGTTGAGAACCTTAGCGTATTGCTCTGCCTTTGCAACGTAGCGAGCCTGTGCTTCTGCCTGGGAAAGAACACCATAGCGCTCAAAGAGCTCAATGTTCTCTGGAGCAATCATTGCAGGAAGTGCTTCAGGGGTGGTGCGGAGGTTTGGAAGCCCGCGCTCCTCGGCAAGTTTCTCCCAATCGCCTGAGTAGCCATTGCCCTCAAAGAGGATGCGCTCATGAGCCTTGAAGGTATCAATAACCCACCTCAAAGCTTCCTTGGTGAAGTTCTCCTCAGAAGCATTTGAAAGGTCGTTTGCAAAGCGGTCACACTGCTCGGCAACAATGGTGTTCAAAATGACGTTAGGATCAGAGAGGTTCTGCTGGCTGCCGCACATACGGAACTCAAACTTGTTACCAGTAAACGCAAAGGGGCTGGTACGGTTTCTGTCTGTGTTGTCCCTAAGGACTGCAGGTAGTGTTGGTACGCCAAGGTCCATGCGAGTGCGCTTTGCACCGTGAACATCAGAGCCAGTGATAAGATCATCAACAATTACAGAAAGCGCAGCGCCTAAGAAGACTGAGACAATCGCAGGAGGAGCCTCGTTTGCGCCAAGACGGTGATCGTTTCCAGCAGATGCAACAGACATGCGCAGAAGGTCTGCATGAGAGTCAACAGCGGCAACAAGGCACGCAAGGAAGACCAGGAAGCGAAGGTTCTCGCCAGGTTTATCGCCAGGTTCGAGCAGGTTCTCGTTGTCTGCAGAGAGTGACCAGTTGTCGTGCTTACCAGAGCCATTGACGTACTCAAAGGGCTTCTCGTGCTCAAGGCAGGCAAGACCGTGATGCGTTGCAAGAAGCTTGAGCTTCTCCATGGTTAGAAGGTTGTTGTCAATAGCGAGTGCACCTTGCTCAAAGACAGGTGCAAGCTCATGCTGGCAAGGAGCAACCTCATTATGCTTGGTTTTTGCAGGGATGCCCAGCTTCCAGAGCTCGTCATCAAGCTCTTTCATGAAGTTGTTGACGGTTGGACGAATGGCGCCAAAGTAGTGCTCGTCAAGCTCCTGACCTTTGCTTGGTTCGCAACCAAAGAGGGTACGACCACACAGAATAAGGTCAGGACGCTGCTCAAAGTCTTCCTCTTTGATAAGGAAGTACTCCTGCTCAGGGCCAATGTTTGTGACAACGCGAGAAGGCTCTTGTCCAAAGAGAGCGAGCACGCGTTTAGCCTGCTTTTCAAGGGCAACCTGGGAGCGAAGTAGCGGAGTACGCTTGTCTAGAGCTTCTCCGGTGTATGAAATAAATGCTGTTGGAATGCAGAGGACTTCATCTTTGATGAAAGTTGGGCTTGCAGGATCCCATACCGTGTAACCGCGAGCCTCAAACGTGGCACGCAGACCGCCAGAAGGGAAGCTTGATGCGTCAGGTTCGCCCTGTACCAGCTCTTTTCCCGAGAAGGACATCAAAATAGTGCCGTTTCCCTGAGGAGTCATAAAGCTGTCGTGCTTCTCGGAGGTAATGCCTGTGAGAGGCTGGAACCAGTGGGTGAAGTGAGTGGCACCTTTTTCTAGCGCCCACTCTTTCATGGCATGCGCGACCTCGTTTGCAATGTCGAGGTCAAGCGGCTTGCCGTCCTGGATGACACTACGAAGTTTCTTGTACGTTGGCCTTGGCAGGCGTTCTTGCATGTCTGCGTCGGTAAAGAGAAGTGAGCCAAATTCTTGAGAAACTTTGTCGTGAGCCACAGCCCCTCCTTGTGGGTAAATGCTGGCAGTTAGTCTGTTTTCTCGCGTGCAATGCACATTATATCGCTTGTATTTTCGCACGAATGATACAGTAAGGGTATTTAGGATACAAACAGAAACAGAACGCTTACAAATGAAAAGCTTTATTTTTGACGTGAGCGGTTTGTGAGAGATGATCGCTTTGTTTCCAAGCGCTCCTGTCCCGTAGGCCTTAAAGACTTAGTACAATAGAGGTACACAAACAAAGAGGAGCAGGTATGTCTGATACTACTATGCCAGTTGATACCACAAATCAAAATAACGCTGCATCAGCTAAAGAAAGCACAGATAAACCGCGTAGAACTATTGCTGTTATTGACGGAAACTCGCTCATGCATCGAGCGTTCCATGCAATCCGTCAGCCTATGGCAGCACCAGATGGAACGCCAACCGGAGCGCTCTTTGGCTTCTTCAATATGTTTATCAAGCTTGTTGAGTCCTTCTCGCCAGATGGCGTCATTTGCGCGTTTGACAAGGGAAAACCGCAGGTTCGCATTGATATGTTGCCTCAGTACAAGGCTCAGCGTCCTCCTATGGACCCTGCTTTGCACGCGCAGTTTCCTGTAGTCAAAGAGCTGCTCAAAACGCTGGATGTTCCCGTTTGCCAGCTTGAAGGCTGGGAGGGCGATGACATCTTGGGTACCCTTGCCCGCCGTGGTGAGGCTGAGGGTTACCAGATGCTACTCTTCACGGGTGACCGCGATATGTACCAGCTTTCCACAGAAAACGTCAAGATTGTTTCTACGCGCAAAGGCGTCTCTGATGTCTCAATTATGACGCCAGAGACTGTGGCAGATCTCTATGCAGGTATTACGCCAGAGCTTGTTCCAGACTTTTATGGCCTTAAGGGAGATTCTTCTGACAACATTCCGGGTGTTCCTGGAATTGGCCCTAAGAAAGCCGCTGCTCTGATTGTTGAGTATGGCTCGCTTGACGAGGTTATTGCCCACGCTGACGAGGTTAAGGGCAAGGTGGGAGAAAACCTTCGCGCTCATATTGATGACGCGCTGCTCTCCCGTAAGGTTGCTACTATTCGCACTGATGCGCCGCTTGATATCAACCTGGACGATGCTCAGTTCCCAACGTTTGATCCAAATGACGTGGTTAAGGCTTTCTCGGCTTTGGGCTTTACCGGCATGACCTCAAGGCTTGCTCGCATGGCCGGTGGCTCTGCTGCTGGCGCAGTTGCACAAACTGCTTCTACTTCGCCTGCACTCCCTATTCCATCAGAGTTTTTGCAGGCAGGAGACGCATCTGCTGCACTCACTGCTGCAATTGAGAACCAGGAGTGGATTGGCGTTGCAGAGGATTCTGCGGCTGATGCTGGAGCGCTCTTTAGCCTTTCTCGCACACTTTGGGTGTCTACAGAAAAGGCGCTCCTCAAATTTGAGGGAGAAAACGCAACTGCAGCGCTCTTGCGTATTTTGCGAGAAGCCCGTGTTGCCGCAGATGATGTTAAGGCACTGCTTCACGAGGTAAGCCCTGTTGATTCGTCTGAGCCACAGAAGATGGATATTGAAACCATTGATTCTGACCGTCTCTTTGATACGGGCGTTGCCGCGTATCTGCTTGAGTCCGATCGTTCAAGTTTTGATATCAACGGCTTGGTTGAGCTGTACTTTGGCTCTGAGCTTCCTGAGCCAACGGACGAGATTCCTGCTGCAGCACTAAGAGCTGTAGCTGCTAGGGCTCTTGTGCCTGTGCTTACTAAAAAGCTTGAAGATGATGGTTCTCTGGAGCTCTTTACTTCTCTAGAGATGCAACTTTTGCCTGTACTTGCTGCGATGGAGCGTCGTGGTCTCTACGTTGATCCTCAAGAGCTTGCCAAGCAGTCTTCGGAGCTGGGTGAAGATATTGCGCAGCGTGTGGCAAGCATTCACCAGACAGCAGGCGAGGATTTTAACTTGGATTCTCCAAGTCAGCTTTCACATATCCTGTTTGACGTACTCAAACTTCCAACTTATGGCCTCAAAAAGACGCGCACCGGGTTCTACTCCACCAATGCAAAGGTGCTTGGAGACCTGGCGCAGGAGTACCAGATTGTTGCTGACGTCCTTGAATATCGTGAGCGCGCCAAGATCAAATCAACTTATCTCGATGCGCTTCCTTCGCTTATTCGTGGCGATAAGCGCATCCACACCACGTTCAATCAGACTGTTGCTGCAACAGGTAGGCTTTCCAGCTCTGATCCAAACCTGCAGAACATTCCTACCCGCTCTGAGCTGGGACATCGTGTCCGCACTGCCTTTACCGTTCCCGAGGGCAGTGTGTTTCTCGCCTGCGACTACTCCCAGATTGAGCTGCGCTTGCTGGCACACCTTTCAGCTGACGAACACCTGGTAGCAGCATTTAACTCTGGTGCCGATTTCCACGCCGCAACTGCCGCACGCGTCTTTGGCGTGCCTGTTGAAGAGGTTACCCCAGCACTTCGTAGCCGTGCTAAGGCAGTTAACTTTGGCATTGTCTATGGTCAGCAGGCCTTTGGTCTGGCAACGTCTCTGAAGATTTCCCGCAAGGAAGCGCAAGAGATGATTGACCGCTACTTTGATGCATATCCTGGCGTTCGTGCGTATCTTGATGACTCTGTTCGCACTGCTCACGAGTGTGGTTATGCGGTTACCATGTACGGCCGTAAGCGCCACATTAGAGAGTTTAACCAGTCAAATCGCCAGCTTATTGCTTTTGGCGAGCGCACCGCTATGAATCACCCTATGCAGGGAAGTGCCGCAGACATTATCAAAATTGCAATGATTAATGTCGAGAAACGCCTGCGTGACGAGGGTCTTGCATCAAAGCTGATTCTTCAGATTCACGACGAACTTGATTTGGAAGTTCCTGAGTCAGAGATTGAGACAGTTTCTGCGCTGGTAAAAGAGACCATGGAAGACGTTGTTACTCTGCGTGTTCCTCTCATTGCCGATGTCAGCTATGGTTCTAACTGGGCTGAGGCAAAGTAGGCACGTTCAACGCTCGTTCTAGAGGAGATTTGGTATGGAGGCTGCAACCTCATACATGCACGTCACAGTCTATACAGACGGTGCGTCTCGAGGAAACCCTGGTCCTGGTGGCTATGGGGCTGTGCTTCTGTACACCGACCCTTCCGGACAGCAGCATACAAAAGAGTTTAGCCAGGGTTATAAAACCACTACAAATAACCGCATGGAGCTCCTCGGCGTCATTGTTGCACTTGAGGCCCTTAAGCGCCCCTGTCAGGTAGAGCTCTATTCCGATTCCAAGTACGTAGTTGATGCGTTTAATCAAAAATGGGTTTCGGGGTGGATTAGAAAAGGCTGGAAAACGTCATCTAAAGAGCCTGTCAAAAACGTGGACCTTTGGAAGCGCCTCCTTGCTGCTATGGAAGACCATGAGGTAAGTTTCAAGTGGGTCAAGGGCCACGCAGGTCATCCGCTTAACGAGCGCTGCGATCAGCTGGCTACTGAGGCTGCTGACGGCTCCAATCTTCTTGACGACCAAGGCTTCTTCGCGGACCAGCCATCGCTGTAACCCTAGACGCATAGGGCGAGAAGCCCTTCTCGCCGTACATACTCTCTACAAGAAAACAGCCGCCTGTGTGGGCGGCTGTTCTTAGTTGCATGAGGCGATTAACTGTTAGTAACCGAATACGGCATAACCAACAAGGCCTGGTCCCGTATGGACAAGAAGGTCCGAGCCAGCCTCAACATACCTAAAGTCGGTGACATTAGGGATTGCCTCTTTAATCATGGCTTCCATTTCGGAGTAAATGATATTAGGCGCGGAGCAACAAATTCCTACATGAACGCGGTCAAATTGCTGAGCAAAGGTTGCTCCCAGAGCAATTTGTCCTGCTAGAGACTTCTGCCAACCACGAGTCTTCTTGGCAATGGTGTATTTGCCATTTTCATCGCAGGTAAGAACAGGTTTAATGTTCAACATGGAACCAATGCGATAAATTGCCTCAGAAATGCGGCCACCTTTGCGTAAATACTCAAGGCTTGGAACGGAGAAATATACACGTGTGTTCAGAGAAGCCTGATCAAGTTTGGCACCAATCTCCTCAAGAGAAAGACCCTGCTCAATAAGACGTTGAGCTTCAATAACAATAAGGCCGGAAGCAATGCCAATGTTTTTGGTATCAACAACATAAATAGGGAAGTCTGTAATGGACTCTGCAATCATGCGAGCAGTATCGCAGGTAGCAGAAAGTCCAGAGGAGATAGCAACGTAAACGGCACCCTCATAACCTGCTGCTTTTGCATCATCAAACGCAGCTTTAATGCCCTCAGGAGAAGGAAGTGAAGTTTTAGGAACTTCTTCTTCAAAGCGAGCAACAAGCTCTGCTGGTGTGATGGTAATGCCGGACTCGTAGGAAGAGCCGTCAGAATAGTTAATGCGAAGTGGGGTGATACGAATATTGTGTTCAGCAACAAAATCAGGTGGGACATTAGTTCCTGAGTCTGTGATGATGGCAATTCGCTTAGTGTCCATTATCCGCTCCAAATATATACGTGCTACAAGTAACTAAACGTTGACTTTCTATTACCCACATTTTACATAGAGATATACCCCGTTTCCCCGAGATATGACAAGTTGCCCTCAACGGTAGGTAGACGGTACACTAGGCATATAACTCGAGAAAAACTTGCATAGTTAACGGCCAATGTCATTTAGATAAAGAGAGAACGGCAGATAATGTCTAGTATTTATAGAGAGCCCGCTGTAGTAAGAAGAATTAGCCAGCGTTCTTCTTTAAAGAAAATCACCTCTAACAGCACTATTGCAGCAGCAGTCATGGTGCTTGCAGCTCTTATTGCGCTTGTAGTTGCCAACTCTCCTGCTCATGAGGTAGTCCGAGAAATTCTTGAAGTCCAGATGAGTTTCTCGCTTGGTACCATTCATGCATATATGGCTTTGGAAGTCTTTGTTAATGACTTTCTCATGGCCATCTTTTTCTTGCTTGTAGGTATTGAGCTCAAGTATGAGGTAACTGTTGGTCAGCTCAGAAAGCCAAGACAGGCAATGCTTCCTATGCTTGCCGCTGTTGGTGGTGTTGCCGTTCCTGCCCTTATTTATCTGGCTCTTAATGCAAGTTCTGCTCCTCATGGCTGGGCAACCCCAATTGCTACTGATATTGCCTTTGCGCTGGGTGTCATGTCGCTGTTGGGCAACAGAATTAGTCCGCAAACCAAGGTCTTTTTCCAAACACTTGCAATTGCTGATGATATCCTGGCTATTGTGGTCATTGCGCTTTTCTATGGTCACACGCCAGATATTGCCTGGTTAGCAGCTTCTCTTGGAGTACTTGTCATTTTGTGGGGAATGAATCGCTTAAAGATTTATTCTTCCGGTCCGTACCTGCTTGTTGGTTTGGTTCTCTGGGTCTGCATGTACCACTCGGGAATTCATGCAACCCTTGCAGGCGTTCTTCTTGCCTTCTTCTTGCCATCTCACTCTGATGTTCGCTTGAGCAAGCTGGGAAGCTGGCTTTCAAGACGCGCTCGTGAGCTTGACGATCACTACGACGATGAGCATCACGTTTTAGGTCAGCATGACTTTACACATGGCGCTAACTCAATCGAGCAGGTCATGCATCACGTAACTCCGCCGCTTCAGCGTGTTGAGCACTATATTTCTGTCTTTGTAAACTTTGTTGTTCTGCCTATTTTTGCGTTTGTAAACGCGCAGATTACGCTGGTAGGAGCAGATTTTGGCGCTCTATTGAGCAGCTCTATTGCACATGGCGTTTTCTTTGGCGCTGTCCTGGGTAAGCCACTAGGAATTATTTTTGTAACGCTCTTGCTGGTCAAATGTAAGATTTGCAAGCTTCCTGCAAAAGTTGATTGGATTCAGATTACAGCTGTTGGTCTTATGGGCGGCCTAGGCTTTACCATGTCAATTCTTATCTCTAATCTTGCATTCCCAGATGCAGGGGAGATTCTTGCAGCTAAGGTAGCTGTTCTTGCCGCATCGTTTGCTTCTGCAATCTTGGGCCTACTCTTTGTACACCTCGCAGAGTTTTATAAGCACCAAAGGCAGAGCAGCTTAAGGGAAGATGCCGTACAAGAATAAACCTAATGAGACGTACTAATCGATAAGCTATGACTACTCGACGGTGCCGTAGGTAAAACCCCAGCCGTGCGCCGTAACAATTGAGTTAATCTGATCGCAGAGGCGAGCGCGGACATAGGTGCCCGATGGAATCAGCTCAATAACTTCTTGTAAATCTTCTTCAAGATCGTCAACTTCAGCTTGAATCAGCACGTC
The DNA here is from genome assembly GCA_015259035.1 of Atopobium sp. GTDB lineage: Bacteria > Actinomycetota > Coriobacteriia > Coriobacteriales > Atopobiaceae > Lancefieldella. Next base: position 4,027 of record JABZHC010000023.1, on the reverse strand, counting down.
AACCTTAGTGACTGTGCCCGAAGGTTTGCGCTTATAAAGATTGTCAACAAGGTGCTGGAGCTCGCCATATGCCTCCGAGCGCATGCCAGGCTGTGCAGAATTTGCCATGATTCTCCTTGTCGCGTTGATTTTTAAATCACCTATACTTTGTATCACGCAGAGACCGAAAAGGGGAGTGTCATGTTTGAGCTAGTTTCTCGCGAGCTGTTCCAGCCAAAGTCAACCTCTGAGCAAAACGCTTATCAGAAAATGAGCGACGCTGAGCTTAACCAGGCTCTTGAGCTTATTGGACAAGAAGCTCGTGCACTTGGCGAGAAAAACCTCAAGCTTGATATGGCTCGCGGAAAGCCAAGTCCTGCGCAGACGGCGCTGTCTAAGCCTATGCTTGACGAGCTGAATTCTGCTTCTGATCTGACTGACGGCGGCTCTTTTGCAGACAACTACGGAGACCCTTGGGGCCTTCCTTCTGCGCGGGCCTTTGCCGCGGAGATCACAGGCGTACCTGCTGATCAGGTCATCGTAAATGGCTCTTCAAGCCTTAACCTTATGCATGACATTATTTCTCATGCCGTAACCCACGGTCTTTCTGGTCAGCCTTCTTGGGCAGAGCAGATGGCAGCCGCAAAAGCTCAGGGTACCACGCTCAAGTTCCTGTGCCCCGCCCCCGGTTATGACCGTCATTTTGCTATTACACAGCATTACGGCTTTGAAAACGTTGCAGTACCTATGACTGATGACGGCCCCAATATGGACGTGGTCAAGGAGCTTGTTGAAAACGACAGCTCTGTTAAGGGAATTTGGTGCGTTCCACGTTTTGCCAACCCAACGGGCATCACCTATTCAGACGAGGTAGTTCGTGCGTTTGCAAACCTCAAACCTGCAGCTTCTGACTTTAGAATCTTCTGGGATAACGCCTACGCGATTCATGCCTTTGTACCAGAATCTAAGGCTCCTCAGCTCTTAAATATCTTTGATGCACTTTCAGAGGTTGCTGCAGAAGGCGCTCAAAAGAACTTGGTAATTGCTTTTGCCTCAACGGCAAAGGTAACCTTCCCAAGCTCAGGCATGGCATGGGTTGCTGCAAGTCCTGCAGACAGTAAAGAAATCCAAAGCGCTTTCAAGGTTGCTCGAGTTTCTCCCGAGAAAATCTCTCAGTTGGCACATGTGCGTTTCCTCAAAGACGCTCAGGGCATTGAAGCTCATATGCAAAAGCATGCCGCGCTGCTTCGACCACGTTTTGAACTGGTTGAACGCAAGCTGCAGGAGGGCCTGGGAGATCTAGGCGTTGCAACCTGGTCTCATCCAAAGGGTGGCTATTTTGTCTCGTTTGATGGTCCTGTTGGTTCTGCGCGCGCAATTGTTTCTCGCGCCAATGAACTGGGCGTTACCATGACACCTGCAGGAGCTACATGGCCAGCCGGTAAAGATCCTTTTGATACTAATATCAGAATTGCTCCAAGTTACCCAACGTTGGAAGAGCTTGATGCAGCACTTGATGTGTTTATTGTTGCTGTTAAACAGGTAAGTGCTCGACTTGCAAAAGTTGATCGTGGTCAGAGCGTCTGGGGATAGCTTGTGTAACTTTGGTATTTCCTTTGAAAGTAGACCCATTCTGCCGTATCTTGATTAGTTATGTTTAGAAAAAGCGATTGGATGTTGAATGCCAACTAATACTTCAAAGCCAGAACTTACACCAGAACAGAAGGCAGAAAAAGAGCTGGTTGCCATGGCAAACCAGACAGCAAAAAAGAAGGCAAAGGACCGCAAGCCCGATGAGGCTCCTAAAAAGCCAGGTCCTTCTACAGGCATGAAGATTGCTATTGGCGTATTCTCGCTCTTTATTGCTATATCTATGATGTTGCCTTCTCTTGCCAGCATTTTCTCTAACTCGCAAAAGCAGCATCAGACTCAGCAGAATTCTCCTGAGGCTATTAACCAGGTCTATCAGAAACAGGCAGAAGAAAAAGAGTCTGCTATTCAGTCCAACCCAGATAATCTGCCAGCACATCTTGATTTGGCTCGTACCTATTTAGGTTGGGGAATGGCGCTTAAGAGTTCCTCTCAAGATGACTCTGTTCAGAAGCAGTCTTTACAGCTGATCAACAAAGCAATTGCCGAGTACGATACGTATCTTGCTTCAAATGATTCTGATGAGGTCCGTGTTGATAGAGCCATTGCGCAGTTCTACGCAGGAGACCAAACAGGTGCTGTTGAGGCACTTAAGGCAGTAACGGATCGCTCTCCAGATTATGCTAACGGTTGGCTTAATTTGGGAATGATGTATCGTGTTACTGATCAAGTAGATCTTGCAAAAGAGGCACTGCAGAAGGCAATTGAAAAGGATTCCGACAATAGCGCCGGTGTGAGGGATAATGCACAGAAAGTTCTTGATGCATTAAACGGAAACACCTCTACCTCTTCAAATAACACCAAGTAAGGAGGAGTTATGGCACTAGAGATAAGCTCTGAAATTACAGATGAAAAGGCCATTATTCGCATTGAGGGCGAGGTAGACGTATCAAACGCCTCTGAGCTTCGCGATGCTTTGGATACCGCGCTCGCCGATGGAGCAAAAGAAGTTGAAGCTGATTTTGCTGAGGTAGCTTATATTGATTCGACGGGCATTGGCGTTTTAGTGGGTGCTGCACATCGAGCACAAGAGAGTGGTTCTGTGCTTGTTGTTGCAAATCCTCAGAAAAACGTGGAGCGTGTCTTTTCGCTTCTTGGGGTCGATAAAGACCTTAACGTTCGCAAGTAGGTTTGGTAACTTGCAAGCTCTTTGAGAAACGGTTCAAAGAGCTTGTTTATGTTTGTTCCAGAAAGGTATTGCTTGTGTTTGGCATTGGAGAAACAGAGCTCGTACTAATTTTGCTCTTTGCATTTTTAGTATTTGGTCCTGATAAATTACCTGGTATGGGTCGCACGCTTGGCCGCGCTCTTAGACAGTTCCAGAACGCGCAAGAAGGCTTTAATAAAGTTGTCCGTGCAGACTTACTTGACCCTGCAGCGGATGCACTTCACGAGAAGCCCAAGCGCTCCGAGCAGCTCAAAAATGCTGCATCTGATGCTGACCGCGAGGATACTGACCATCAGGAGACCTTTGCTGAGCGTCGTGCTCGCCTCAAGGAAGAGCGTGAGGCAGCTGAGAAGGCTGCCGCTGAGGCTGCTGAGCAGAGTAAGCAAGCTGAGCAGACCCAGGAGGCTGAGCAGCCAGAGGCCGCTTCTGCTGAAGAAGCTCCTGCTGCTGCACCACAAGCTACGTCTTCTGTTGCTTTCTCCGATGATTCTACAGAGGCAACTAAGCACGTGGCACCTAAGGCTGCAGAAGAAACTCCTGCTGCAGCTCCATCTGCAAAAGACCTCTATAACCTTGGATCTGCACGTTCTTCTCGCTCTATGGCAGAAGACAAGAAAGAAGAAGTTGCTGGAGAGGAGGGAGAAAGCCAGGACGCATAAGTCCAGCTTTCGTGTGTAATGCCTATTACTCCAGCTCGTATGCCACTTTTTGATCACCTGGGAGAACTCCGTCGCCGCGTGACCATTGTGGTGGTATCGCTTTTTGTTACCGCGATCATTATTTATTTTGCAACGCCTGCATTGATTGAGATCTTGATTGACCCTATCAGGGAGTTTTTGACCGATGGTAAGCTTACGGTTATCTCGGTCCTCGGCGGCTTTAGTATCAGGTTTAAGGTAGCTTTTTTCTTCTCGGTGATTATTTGTACACCTATTATCATCTGGGAGATTATGGCGTTCTTCTTGCCTGCGCTTAACGCCAAAGAGCGCAAGTGGGTTGTACCTACCGTAGCCGCTATGATTACCCTGTTCTTCTTGGGTATGCTGTTTTGCTACTTCATCATTTTGAACACCGCAATTGGTTGGATGATTGGCCAGTCGCAGGAGTTTGCAGGAACCATTAATGAGGCAAGCGATTACCTCAACATTATTATGATGTTTGAGATTGGCTTTGGTGTTGCGTTCCAGCTTCCTCTGGTTATCTTCTACCTAGCCATTCTTCACCTTGTTC
>JABZHC010000022.1 GCA_015259035.1 Atopobium sp. | reverse complement strand
AATATCCTCTTTGTTCCAACCCTGGGCCTGGAGTGGCTCAGCCAAAACGTCATAGACAGGCATACGAGGGTCTAGAGAACTCATTGGATCCTGGAAGATTACCTGAAGATCTTTGCGAAGCTCTCTACGCTGTGCGGCGTTCTTAAGCTCAGCAACATCTTTGCCAAGGACCGTAATACGACCATCCTCAGGCTTCAGCAGATCCATAATCTGCATCAGCGTTGTTGACTTACCAGAGCCAGACTCGCCAACCAGAGCAAGAGTTTCTCCCTCATGGATCTCAAAGCTTGCACGGTCAACAGCAGTCATAGTGCCCTTGCTGCGTCTAATAAAGCCCTTACCCTGGACAGGGAATGTCTTGGTAAGATTCTCAACCTTAAGTACAACAGGACGCTCGTTACGAGGAACGTCAACCCACTTTGGAAGGATTGGCTCAAAGTCTGGATACACCTCAGCATAGGTGAGGTTCTTCTCGCAAATCTCCTGAAGGTGGTGGCAAGATGCCAGGTGGCCCTCAGCAGCATTTGCAGGAAGCAGCACTGGCTCTTTCTTGGAGCATTCCTCGGTAGCCATAGGACAACGTGGGTTAAAAGGACAACCTGTTGGAATAGCAGCAAGTGATGGTGGATTGCCCTTAATAGGAACAAGCCTATGCTCTGCCTGAAGGTGAGGTTTTGGAACAGCACCCAGAAGGCCCATGGTATAAGGGTGACGAGGCTCAGCAAAAAGCGTATCAACACTTGCGCGCTCTACGCCACGGCCTGCATACATAACCATAATGTCATCAGCGGTACCTGCAACAACACCAAGGTCGTGAGTAATCAGAACAACTGCTGCGCCAGTCTCTTTCTGTGCAACCTTCAAGACGTCAAGAATCTGAGCCTGAATGGTTACGTCAAGAGCGGTGGTTGGCTCGTCAGCAATGATGATGTCAGGGTTATTTGCAATAGCAATTGCAATAACAACACGCTGACGCATACCACCAGAGAACTCATGAGGGAAAGAATCCAGACGATTCTCTGGGTCAGTAATACCAACAATGGAGAGAAGCTCAATACAACGCTTACGGACATCCGCCTTGCTCATGTGAGGATTATGGGTAAGCAGAGCCTCTGCAAGCTGATCTCCAATAGAGAACATTGGGGTCAAAGCGGACAGTGGATCCTGGAAGATCATAGAAATCTTAGTACCACGGAGCTGTGACATCTCTTCGTCGGTCTTACCAATGAGCTCCTCATTACCAAGCTTAATAGAGCCGGTAACATGAGCGTTGTCATCAAGAAGACCAATAAGAGACAGAGCAGTTACTGATTTACCAGAACCAGACTCACCTACGATACCAAGAGTACGGCCGCCCCAGAGGTCAAAGTTGACACCGCGAACTGCGTCTACACGACCAGCCTCGGTATTAAAGGAAACCTTAAGGTCACGAACAGAAAGAACTGGATCTCCTGTTGGAGCGCCCTTTGGACCGTTTGATTCAAGCAGCTCGTAGCGAAGGACATCGTCCATCTCTACACTTCCCTGCTTTGTTGAAGTAGTAGTAGTGTCAGACATTATGCACGCTCCGTAGTTTCTTCAGAAACGATGCTTCCCTCAAGATCACCAAGCTGAGCGTCATCCTTGGAAGAATCCTCTTCCTGATCTTTGACGCTACCAGCAGCGCGTGAATAAGGGTCAAAGGCATCGCGAAGGCCGTCGCCGATGAGCTGCAGGCCAACACAAACAATGATCAGAAATGCCGATGGAATCAGAATCATCCATGGAGTAGTAAGCATTGCAGAAGAACCAGCACTCAGAAGGTAACCAAGAGAAGTATCTGGTGGCTTAATACCAAGGCCCAAGAAGCTGAATGCAGTCTCAGAGTTAACGCCGCCAATAACAGCCAAGACCAAGTCAATAATAAGAATTGAACCAAGGTTTGGAATAAGGTGACGAACAATGATGGTAAATGGTGGAACACCCATGTACTTAGCGGCCTTGACGTAATCTCTCTCACGCAAAGACAGAGCCATGGTACGGATAGTACGTGCGCGACCAATCCAACCAAAAGCAGTTAGACCAAAGATAAGCATGAGCCAACCAGACTCACCGCCTGCTGCACGAACAATCATAGCAACCAGCAAGAAGCTAGGGATGACCATGAGCATATCAAGAAGCCACATACCAATCTTCTCTGGAATGCCGCGGACATAAGCAATGGCAGTACCAATAATTGCAGAGATGATAGTGGTCAAGATTGCATAGCTGATACCAATGGTCAAAGAACGGCCAAGACCGTGGACAACGCAGGCATACAAATCAATACCAGCACCATCAGTACCAAACCAATGCTTTGCATTAGGAGCCATGTTAATTGCAGTAAAGTCAGCATCTGTGTAATTAAATGGGGTGGCATATGGTCCAAAAACTGCAATAAGAACCATAATTCCAAGAATAATCAAACCGATTACTGCAGAACGCTGGCGGAAGAAACGCCTTGCAATCAGGCCAGCATAGCTAATTCTTTTAACTTCTTTGTTGTCAGACTTAGCATCTGCCTGAAGCTCGCGCTCGGCGTTAGTAAGACCCGCATCAATGGAGACGTTTTTCTCGTCTTTATTCTGAAGCTCTTCTTTAGACATGTCCGCCTCCTTAGCTCATCTTAATTCGTGGATCAAGAGCAGCAGCAAAGAGGTCAGCCAGAAGAGCGCCAACAAGAGTCATTGCGCCAGAGAATGCTGCAACTGCAACTGCACCGTGAATATTGTTGTTGTTAATACAGTTAATGAAGTACTCACCAAGACCGTGAATTGCAAAGACCTTCTCGGTCATAACAGCACCGGTAAAGATACCTGCAAGAGAGAAAGCAACTGAAACAGCAGTTGGAATCAAAGAAACACGAAGAGCGTGCTTACGAATTGCCTTCTTACGAGTGAGGCCCTTAGCGCGAGCAGTACGAACGTAGTCTGCGTGCATCTCGTCAAGCAGGTAGGTACGCTGAGATAGGTGGTAACCAACGGAGCTTACGATAGTAAGAACAATGGTTGGAAGAATAATGTGCTGGAGGAAGTCAATGAGCCAAGTGAAGAAGTTTCCGGTATCTCCACTAGAAAGATCGGTTACGTAGAAAATACGAGTACCGGCACGTGCGTTAATCTCAATTGCCGCAAAAACAATCAAGATTGCCATAACAACAGTTGGAATAACCAGAAGAATCGAAGCAACACCACTTAAGAAGCGGTCCTGCCACTGATACTGACGCTGAGCGGTATAAACACCCAAGCTGACGCCAATAACGACAGACAAAATAGTTGCTGGAGTCATGAGCAGAATAGAAGCCATGAACTTTGAGCTCATCTCTCGGTTAACGTTATCGCCGGTTGGGGTCATACCAAAGTCAAACTTGGTAAGCAGATTGGTAATCCAGACCTGATAACGCTCAATAACTGGGGTCTTATCATTCAGATTGGTCCTATACAGGTTTTCCTCAATAGACTCCTGTGGAGGACGTGGAGTACGCTGCTCAAAGTTGGAGCGTGGGTTCATAAACGATGATGCGAGGAAGAATGTGAGCGAAGTTGCAACAAAAATCATCACAATGTAGCTCAAAATCCTCTTTGTAACGTACCAAACAAACCGTGCCATTGACTCTCCTCACCGCCTTGCGCTTATCCACCTGATAAGCGAGGTTTTCTCGGTATGGCAACCTAGCATTCCTACAACAAACATACTGTGAATACACAGCAAAGTGCAATTTTACCATGGATAAGCTGCCTAACCCAAAAAATATCTCTTAGATAAGCAAGATTATGCATACCAATCCCAGTAAAACGTATCCACATATAATGACTGTTTGAGTCCAGCGTGCAGGTCACAATCAAATTTGTTTACATATGAGAAACGTTATTGAAAATTCTGTTAAGAAGTAACAGAAAACTACTATCTGTCGCATCCAACCATTTTGCTGGCATTCTCAACAGCAAATTTTCACATGCTCCACAGGGCGCAAATAAAAAATGCCGAGAAACTCGGGTTTCTCGGCAGGTAATTCAAATATGCAAGCGACTGCTTAGCCAATAGCGCCAACAGGGAACGTCAAAGCCATCACAATAGCACAGACCAAGAAGATGGTTGTAGTGATGACGGTAAGGCGATCAAGGTTCTTCTCCATAATGCCTGAACCAGCGCTTGCGTTATACATAGATGCAGCAATCATGTCAGAAACGCCGGTGCCCTTTCCGGAGTGTGCCAAAACAAGCAGCACCGTCAAAATGCCAGAAAGTACAAACAGCACTAAAAGAATTGTATTCAGAACGCCCACGAGGTTCCCCCTCTTGCTGGCGAGAAGATCCAGCCCTAGTTATTTTCACGTACAACAGAAAAGAATAGCACACGCCACTCCCCTTTGGGAATGACGTGTGCCAAGTTGCAAAACAAACAAGAACTTAACAAATGAACCAAGCGCCTAACCGGTGGAAAGGAGCTTTGTCAGAATTTAGTTCATTGCGCTCTTAACCATTGCAACGAAGGAATCGGCCTTGAGAGATGCGCCGCCAACAAGTGCGCCGTCGACGTCCTCTTTCTCGAGGAAGCCTCCAACGTTCTCTGGCTTTGCAGAACCACCGTAGAGAATACGGATACCGTCTGCAATTTCTGTGCCAAAGATCTCTACCAGTGTCTTACGGATTGCGCCACAGACTTCCTGTGCGTCATCAGCAGTTGCGGTCATACCAGTACCAATTGCCCAGATTGGCTCGTAAGCAATAACGTACTTGGAAGGATCTGTAATCTCTAGACCCTTGGTATCTGCCTTAATCTGGTCAACAACAAACTGAACGTGAGTTCCGGCGTTACGAACCTCAAGAGACTCACCGCAGCAAGAAATAGGAACGATGTCATGAGCCATCAGTGCCTTTGCCTTGCGGTTAATGTCCTCGTCGGTCTCGCCAAAGTAGCCACGGCGCTCGGAGTGACCAATGATGCAGTAAGTTGCACCAACAGAAGTCAGCATTGCTGGAGAGGTCTCACCAGTAAATGCACCAGACTCCTCCCAGTACACATTCTGTGCAGAGAGAGCAACAGAAGAGTTGGCCTGAGCAAGAACCTCGGAGACACCCTTAAGGTCTACAAGAGGTGGAGCAATAACAACATCAACGTTTCCGGTACCGGAAGCAAGCTGATCAACAATTCCCTGAGCAAGCTCAACGCCCTCAGCGAAAGTCTCATTCATCTTCCAGTTACCTGCGATCATACGATTACGCATCGAGAAGCGCCTCCACTCCTGGAAGTGCCTTACCCTCAACGAGCTCCATGGAAGCGCCGCCACCAGTGGAAATCCAGCTCATCTTATCAGCAAGGTGGAACTTGTTAACTGCTGCAACGGAATCGCCGCCGCCGATAATAGAGGTGCAATCAGCATCTGCAACAGCACGAGCAACAGCCTCAGTGCCCTTTGCAAACTGGTCAAACTCAAAGACGCCCATAGGACCATTCCAGAAGACGGTCTTTGCGCCCTTAATAGCCTCAGAGTAAAGCTCAACGGTCTTAGGACCAATGTCCATACCCATGCGGTCTGCAGGAATCTGATCGGAAGGAACTACCTCACCAACAGCGTCCTCACCAAAGTGATCGGTAACAACGTTGTCAACAGGAAGCAGAATCTTAACGCCCTTCTCCTCAGCCTTCTTGAGCATCTCGCCTGCGCGCTCAATCCAGTCTGGCTCCTGAAGAGAAGTACCAACGGTATAACCCTTAGCCAGGAAGAAGGTGTATGCCATACCGCCGCCGATGATAAGGGTATCAGCGGAGTCGATAAGGTGATCAAGAACACCAATCTTAGAAGAAACTTTGGAGCCACCGACGATAGCTACAAGTGGGCGCTCTGGGTTAGAGAAGATAGAGGTAAGAGTGTCAACCTCTTTCTCAAGCAGGAAGCCAGCATATGCAGGAAGATAAGCTGCTGGTCCAACAACAGAACCCTGTGCACGGTGAGCGGTACCAAACGCATCAAGAACAAAGATGTCACCATAAGATGCAAGGGTCTTTGCAATCTCTGGATCGTTCTTCTTCTCACGCTTGTCAAAACGGACGTTCTCAAGAACAAGAACCTCGCCGTCCTTGAGTGCGTCTACAGCCTCACGGGCCTTCTCGCCATAGGTGTCCTCAACAAACTTAACCTCGTGGCCAAGAAGCTCAGCAAGCTTCTCTGCAGCTGGGCGCAGGGAAAGCTCTGGCTGGAAGCCGGTGCCATCTGGACGGCCAAGGTGGCTCATCAGGATGACCTTTGCGTTGTGGTCGAGAAGATACTGGATGGTTGGAAGTGCAGCGCGAACGCGGGTGTCGTCAGTAACAACGCCGTCCTTCAGAGGCACGTTGAAGTCAACGCGCATAAGAACGCGCTTACCATCAACATCTGCATCGCGGACAGTCTTCTTTGTAAAAGCCATGTCACTCCTTTGAATACGTTTCCAACAAAAGAAGGCGCGATCGCGGCAGATGCTGCGACCGCGCCTAAGGCGTCTATGTAACTAGAACTTAAGCAACGAACTTCTCGAAGTACTTGATGGTACGGACCATCTGAGAAGTGTAGGAGTTCTCGTTGTCATACCAAGAGGTGACCTGAACAAGAGTGGTGCCATCGCCAAGGTCAGAGCACATGGTCTGAGTTGCGTCGAAGATGGAACCGTGGGTCTCACCGACGATGTCGCGGGAAACAATGTCATCCTCGTTGTAACCAAAGGTCTCTGGGATGGTCTCTGCATATGCCTTCATTGCAGCGTTGACCTCGTCAACGGTGACCTTCTTGTCAACAACAGCATAGAGGTTGGTGAGGGAGCCAGTTGGCGTAGGAACGCGCTGAGCAGCACCAATAAGCTTGCCGTTGAGCTCAGGAAGAACAAGGCCGATTGCCTTAGCAGCACCAGTGGAGTTAGGAACGATGTTCTCTGCACCAGCACGGGAACGACGGAAGTTACCCTTGCGCTGTGGGCCGTCGAGGATCATCTGGTCACCAGTGTATGCGTGAATGGTGGTCATGATACCGGACTTGATAGTTGCGAAGTCGTTGAGACCCTTTGCCATAGGAGCAAGGCAGTTAGTGGTGCAGGAAGCTGCGGAGATGATGTTGTCATCTGCAGTGAGGGTCTCGTGGTTAACGTTGAAGACGATGGTTGGGAGGTCATTGCCTGCAGGAGCAGAAATGACAACCTTCTTAGCACCAGCGTTGATGTGAGCCTGTGCCTTCTCCTTAGAAGTGTAGAAACCGGTGCACTCAAGAACAACGTCAACGTTGAGATCGCCCCAAGGCAGGTTGTTAGCGTCTGCCTCCTTGTAAATAACAATCTCGTGACCGTCAACGATGATGGAGTGGTCAGTTGCCTCTACCTTGTGATCGCGGGAATAGTTGCCCTGAGTAGAGTCATACTTCAGAAGATATGCAAGCATCTCTGGAGAAGTAAGGTCGTTGATTGCAACAATCTCAGAACCCTCGTGACCAAACATCTGCCTAAATGCAAGGCGACCAATGCGGCCAAAACCGTTAATAGCAACCTTTACTGCCATACGTAATGCTCCTTTCGGTGACCCAGAGCCATTCTCCGGATTCATTAACATTAAAACCGTACACCGTGTATTTTACCGCACTCGCCGATAACTTATGCATCTTTTTCTAAATCCTGAACGATTTTTTCCAAACGAAGCAGTCGGTGATACATGGCGGACTTGGATACGGGTGGTACAAACGACTCCCCCAACGCTGATAATGACAGCTCAGGGTTATCTTTTCGTGCAAGACAAAAATCTCTGACCGCTGGCGGTAGAGCTCTGAGTCCAACGAGTTTCTCGGCCTTTTCTATAAGCATCAACTGGTCTGCCGCTGCATTTGAAGAGCGTGTTTGATTTGCCATCTCTGCGTTAACAACTCGGTTGACGTTGTTGCGATAATGCTTTTGTACACGGGTAAAAGCGATAGCGCGCGCCATAGTGGGCGCACCAATCTCTCGCAAAAACTTGATGATGTCGTCAGAGCTCTTAAGGTAGACAGCATAAATTTCTCTGGTACGCATGAGCGCATTGGTATGGCGGTTACGATGATTAAGACGTGCCTTTACACCAATGGATCCCATAAGTTTTACCAGCTCAGTGGCAAATCTTTCTCCCGAGACAGCAATCTCTAAATGAAAATCTTTTAAGGGATCGGCCAAAAAACCGCCTGCCATAAACGCTCCGCGCAAAAAAGCACGCTGCGCCTGCTTGGTGCGAATAATACTCTTTGGAATGCCACTTACCAGGCCTTCTCCCGGTATATAAATGCCAAGAGCGGAAAGTGCTTCTGCAAGCGAATCCTGGTTAGAAATCTCAAGCAAATAGTTGCGTTTTTTATGCATGATAGAGCGGCGGTACTCAACGGAAGTACCCAGATCAAACAGACGGCGAGAAGAACTAATAACTGTTCGGGCAACCGTGCCTGTCTCGGTAACAATGCGAACGGCAAATTTGCCAGGACCGTGCATCGACAACGTTCCGGAAACACGAATAAGCGCAGAAAGCTGGGCTAATTCACTGTCCGTCTGAATTTCTGGTACGCTGACCAGCTCATTTTTTACCAAGGCAGTATAGGACATGGCTGACTAACTTCTACTCAGCCTGCTGAGACTTCTTCTGAGCCGCATCAAGATCGCGATGGAAAAGCGTTACGCGATAGCCCTGGCTGGTAAGATGCTCTGCCGTAGCACGGGCGATTGCAACACTTCTATGCTGGCCGCCTGTACAACCTACCGCAATAGAGAGCAAGCTTTTACCTTCCTGCACATAGCCAGGCATTACTACATCAAGCAGCTCAAACCAAGACTTAAGGAATTTCTTAGTAGTGCCATGCTGAAGGACAAACTGAGCTACTGGCTCATCAAGACCGGTAAGTGGTCTGAGCTCTGGATCATAGTAAGGATTAGGCAGGAATCGCACGTCAATCATAAGGTCAGCCTCAACGGGCAAACCGTTTTTGAAGCCAAAGGAAAACACGCTAACATCCATAAGCTGCTGTTCAGCAAGCTCTGAAAATGCACGACGAAGGCGACTCTTGAGCGTATTAGTACGCATAGACGAGGTATCTAGAACCACATCTGCCAGCGCTTTTATGTCCTGTAGCTGTGCGCGCTCCCTAGAAATTGCAGATGAGAGATTTTCTCCCTCCTGCGCTAAAGGATGACGACGGCGGTTCTCGCTATAGCGACGCATAAGTACTTCGTCTGAGGAATCCAGATAGACAATCTTGTAGGTGAGCTCGTGATCTGCAAGAGACCTCAGAGCTTCAGAGATGTCATCAAAAAGACCTTTCGAGCGCAAATCGCAGGTAACAGCCAAGTGGCGACCAACACCCGTATTAATGCCCACAAGGTTAGAAAGCTGCAAAATAAGAGCTGGAGGCAGGTTATCAATACAGAAATAACCCATGTCCTCAAACACATGAAGCGCCTGCGTACGACCCGATCCAGACATACCCGTAATAATGACAATGTCGGGAATAACTGAAGATGTAGGATCGTTTTTCTTCACAGGCGCTCCTTAAATACGTGACGAGAAAACCTTACCGCTCCAAGCGTTAATCCTCAAGTGCTGCTGCAAACCAAGAGGTAATTGAAGTTGGATGTGTAATAGCTGTACCTGAAACAACCGCCCAAGCGCCTGCATCAAGAGCATCTTTTGCGTCTTGTGGTGTGTGGACGTGACCCTCGCAAATAATGGCAATACCTGGGAATTCAGTAGTTGCCTGCTGGAGAAGGGCAATGTCAGGGCCATCATCAAGCGTTGTATCAATAGCAGCCTTGTTGTGAGAAAGTGTAGTTGAAACAAGATCACAACCAGCGGCAACAGCGCGACGGATGTCATCCATAGTCATGCAGTCAGCCATGATTAGTACGTCAGACTCTGCGCGCAAAGCTGCAACGGTCTCTTCAAAGGTTCTACCATCTGGCCTTGGACGGTCTGTTGCATCCAGGGCAACAACATCTGCACCAGCGTGAATACAAGCGCGCGCATGACGAAGCGTAGGAGTAATGTAGACACCCTCATGACCCTCTTTCCAGAGGCCAATAACAGGAATCTCAACCCTGCCTTTAATAGCAGAGATATCAGACAAACCCTGGCACCTAATAGCTGCAGCGCCGCCAAGCTCACAAGCGCGAGCAATCTGAGCCATGGTCTCTGGATGCCTCATAGGCTCACCAGGATACGCCTGGACGCTGACGATGAGTTTTCCTTTAAGTGACTCAACAAGCTCTGAATGTGCCACGGTATTCTCCTCACAAGAATGTACGTACATTAAAGATGTGTGCCTTTGCGGCGTGTCTGGTCAGCAAACAATTTGCCTGCTGACATGCTTCTGCCTAAAGACGTGTCTCTAAATAGCCAGGTAGAACAAGGTTTTCTGCAGCGCCAATAAGAGGGGCTTCGCCACCAAGAGTACCCTTTACAATAGGCGTTGCCTGAACAGGAGGCATGGCCTGCAGCTTAAATGCAGCTTCAAGTGCCTCGTGCCAGTACTTGCCGCACTCTGCAACGGAACCAGACAGAATGATGACAGAAGGGTCAAGCATGTTGCACATGCTTCCCAAGACCTCACCAAGCGCGCGGCCTGAGCGCTCCTCTGCAGCCTGCGCGATCTTCTCGCCAGCAAGAGCCCTACGGTCAATCTCAGCGCCATCAAGAGCAGAACCGTCTTCAAGCGTATCGGAGCCGCCAAGGCGGACGTACTCGCAAATAATGCCAGGACCTGCAGAAACAGGCTCAAGGTGAGAAGTTCCACCACAAGGACAATCAACGCCTGCAGCTGCTGGAGTTGCAACGTGACCAATGTGGCCAGCCTCGTCGTGAGCACCCAGCATCAAGATGCCGTGATTCACAAAAGCGCCACCAATGCCCGTGCCAACAGCTACGGTAAGAACGCTATCTTTGCCGTGGCCAGCACCGTGACGAGCCTCGCCCAGAGCGTGAGCATGAACGTCATTAAGAACGCTGCACGGAAGGCCAAACTCACTGGTAACTGCAGAGCCAAGAGCGGTTCCGCCCCAGCCGGGCATAAGCTCATTTGCGTAGGTGATATCGCCCGTACGAGGGTCAACAACACCAGCAGAAGAAATACCCACGCCAGAGATGGTAAGACCCAGCTCCTGTGCGCGAGCAAGTGCCTCTCTAATTGCCTGGAGAACGGTGGCAAGAACCTGCTTGCCACCCTCTTTTGCGTTAGTTGGGACCTTCTTTACGGACTGAACGTTTGGAGCGTCAGTGCCGTTAAGAGTGACTATGCCGCAGGCAATTTTTGTGCCGCCAATATCAACGGCACAAACATGTGTAGGAGAAACAAACTTAGAGTCCATGGTGTCCCCTCTTGTTTAGAGAAGGCCGTTTGCAATAAGAACCTGCTTGATAGCCTCACGGTTCTGGCCATCAAGTGGCTTAACAGGACGAGGCATCTGGTCAGAATCAAAGATTCCCATGAGGTTAAGTGCACACTTGAATGCACCAACGCCAGCACCATAGCCCTGAACGCCTGTAGTGACATCAAAGATATGGGAAATCTCGTTGAGTCGGTCCTGCTCACGCTTGACCTCTGCCCAGTTACCTTCCTGAGCTGCCTTCCACATGCGGACGTAGCCCTCTGGCTCAACATTAGCAAGACCAGGAACGGAACCGTCTGCACCAGAGAGAAGAGCGCCGTCAACAACAATCTCGTGACCAGTCAGAAGGGTTAGAGGGTGACCGTTCTTCTCGTTCTCCTGAACAAGATACCTGAAGGAGACGTCATCGCCAGAAGAGTCCTTAACGCCTGCAAGAACGCCCTCTGCGCCTAGACGGGCAAGCATCTTCCAAGATAGTTTAGTGTGAACGCAGACAGGAATGTCATACGCAAACAGAGGTGCATCCAGCTCCTGGTGGAGAATGCGGAAGTGCTCCTCAACATCAGCTGGGCCGCCAAGTGCGTAGAAAGGAGCGGTTGCTACAAGAGCATCTGCACCCAGTGCGAGGGCACGGCGACCGTGCTCCAGGACGCGCTCGGTCTCGGTATCAATGATACCCACAAGGACCGGAACGCGGTGGTCAACAATGCGGACAGCCTCACGAACAATCTGATCACGACGCTCATCAGTTGCAAAGACAACCTCGCCAGAAGAGCCAAGGAAGAACAGGCCGTCTACGCCAGCCTCAATAAGACGGTTAATGGAGCGCTCAAACGACACAACATCAAGCTGATGGTCTGGGGTATCTGGGGTTACAACTGGTGGAACAACACCGCTAAATGGTACGTTACTGGACATGCTTTATCCTTTCACACGTTGGAAAATCCAACTGGTTTCATACAACAATGTACTGAAGTAGCCGACCAAAGCATTGATCAAAAGCAACTTCAAAGAACCTACGTAATTATAGTCCGCTTAGTTATGACAAAGTCCTGATATAAGCTCGCAGAGATAGTTGATTTGCTCATTCTCAAACTGATTGATGCGCTCGTGCCCAAACTTGGGGTACACGCGCATTTCCTTCTGTCCTGGCAGACGATTGTACAGCACAAACGTTCCTTCAGTTGGAGCGCTCTGGTCAAGCAGGGCCGTGCCGATAAGCGCAGGTACACGTACCAGCTCGGCCGCGCACGCGCTGTCGAGAAGACCGACCGCGTCGATAGCTGCATCTGACTGCGGAGTGTCTCCGCACCCGACAACCGTACGCAAGGTTGTTGCGTTGTCGGCAAAGAGCGGGTTTAGCGCCATGGTAGTGCTCACTTCCTTGGGCAGAAGTGCTGCTGCAAACAAAGCCTGCGAGCCGCCCAGACCTTCTCCCCAGGTGATGGCGGTACGACCAAGGAAGCGCGAGGCAACCGCAGTGGTAACCAGCGCGTCATCGATGAGCTGCTTGAGCGTGGAGGATGCGGCGTCGTCTGGGTTGATGAGCGCGTGAGCAAGCTCCTCTGCGGTAAGTGCTCCCCTCCAAGCGTCTTGGAGCTGGGCTTCGCACGGGCGAGCTTCCAGGGCCACGACGGGCAGACCAAGTGCCGAGAAGCGCAAAATGTGCAGCCAACTGCGCACTCCCCGACCAAGATCGGAGAAGAGCACCACCGCGGGCAGCTTCGCCGCCGATACACCTGCTGGAAGAATGACGCGAGCACACAGCTGCGTCTGGTCAGTTGAGGTGAATGTGATGCGCTTAAACGTTGCAGTCTGGGTAGCGGACGGAAGCTCAACTACACTCTCTACGTGCGCATTTTGTGCAAACGCTACAGACGTCTCCCAAAATGATTCAAAGTTTGATGGTCTAAGCCACGCACCGCGATAAGAACGAGCAGCTTCAAGCCTTTGTGTTAAACCCCTCATGCTTTCACCTCGCCTTCTGCTTGAGCGGGAAATGACGAGTTCAACTCTTCAAGAGCTTGCTCTCCCTTGTCTGAGCAGAAGAAGTCAATGATTTTATCGTCAAAATCGCCAATCTCTTCATGCGCATACCCGGGATACAACAAGTGTCTCTTTGGGCAGGTCAAGGCATTGTAAGCTGCAAACTGAGCCTCTGGAGGAACTACCGGATCATCAAGTCCGGTGCCAAAAAGCACAGGACAGGTAACCAGGCGTGCAAAATTAGCTGAATCAATATAGGCAAGCTTTGCAAAGACCTCATCAACGCGAGAACCATCTGCGTCAAACCAGCGGGAATAATAACGGATGCCCTCGTAGGCAACCTCATCAGCATTAAGTTCCCACACACACCTAAAATCAGTGAGGAAGGGGTAAAGAATTGCTGCCCTGTTGATGAGGCCTTGGTTAAGTGCGCAGGTAGCAAGGCCAATTCCGCCACCCTGCGAGGCGCCGTTTACAAAAACGCGATCTGTATCAATTCCTTCAAGCTGGCGAACAATTCTGCAGAGCAAGCGAATATTCTGATACAAATGAACAAAGTAAAGGTCCTCTACAGGTCCATCTAGTCCGAGCACCAAGTGACCCGAGACGGTAGTGCTCTTGTACGAGCTTCCGTCCAAACTACGGCCACCCTGCCCAGGATTATCAAGCGCAATCAGCGAGCAGCCCAAGCCCAAAAATGAGCTCTGCTCAAACCAACTGCGAGAAGATCCTGGATAGCCATGAAACTGTAAAACAAGCGGGGTTTGTACATCTAAGGCAGTCTGTGGTCGCAGGTACTTTGCGTAGACTTCCGCGCCATCAATGCCTACAAATGTAAGATCAAAAAAGTGGACTGAAGCAGTTGACGTGGCCTCTGTTGAAGGAACAATCTGCCAGCTGAGAGGGGCGTTATCTGCTTCCTCCATACGTGCCTTCCAAAACGCCTCAAAATCTGAAGGATAGGGCGTCAAAGCATGAGCTGCCTTCAACTCTGTCAGCTCAAGTACTTCTTGGTGCATTAATCCACCTAACAAGCTAAAAGAGCGCAGCCTAAGCTGCGCTCTAGTCAAACAAACGTAAGCGCTACTCACCCAGTTTAGGATGAAGCAGAGATGGCGCAGCACCCAAAAGCGTCTTAGTGTAAGGATCTGTTGGATGCTCAAAGACCTGCTTAGCAGGACCATCTTCCATAATCTGGCCGTGATTCATAACAATGATGCGGTCAGAAACATAGCGGACAGTCTGAATATCGTGCGAAATAAAAATCATCGAGAGACCCAGCTCAGACTTGAGGTCGGTGAGCAGGTTCAAGATCTGCGCGCGAACGGAAACGTCCAGTGCGGAAGTAGGCTCGTCAGCAATGATTGCCGATGGGTTCAGAGAAAGCGCACGTGCAATTGCAACACGCTGACGCTGACCACCAGAGAGCTGACCAGGAAGGGCGCGAAGTGCGGAATGTGGAAGTCCCACCAGACCGACAAGCTCATTAATACGGGCTTCTCGCTCCGCCTCTGTGCCTACCTTATGCACGAGCAGTGGATCCATGAGCTGGTCTTTAACAATCATACGAGGGTTAAGAGCAGTTGCTGGGTCCTGGAAGACAACAGAGACAACGCGGCCAATCTGCTTTCTAAGCTCTGGAGTACGCTTGGTAACATCCATTCCCTTGAAGTACACATGACCGGACGTTGGTGACTGAAGGCCACACATGACATTTGCGGTAGTGGACTTTCCGCAGCCAGACTCACCAACAATACCAATGGTCTCACCAGGCATAAGCTTAAGCGAAACATTCTGTACTGCGTGAACCTTATTAGGCTTAAAGATTGAACCCGTACGTGTTTTAAACGTAACCGAAATATCATCGAGGAAGATAATTGGCTGCTCTTCAGTTGTTGTAGCCATTTACCTCACCTCCTTTTGAGAACGCTCAAGGTAAGGCACAAGACCATGCTCCTTCAGATACTCATCAGGCAGCTCGGAGAAACGATGGTGCTTACCAGGAATCTCCTTGATAACAGGGTGAACCTCAAGACCCAAGTCTGGGTGGCTTGAACGAGGAGCAAACCTATCACCTGCTGGGAAGTCTTCTGGAGAAGGAACAGAACCTGGTACCTGGTGAAGCCTAGTACCATCCTGTGCGCCTTCCTCAATGGAAAGAACAGAGCCGAGAAGACCGCGGGTGTACTCGTGAACAGGATTGGTCAGAAGCTCAGTAGTAGCTGCCTGCTCAATAACCTGACCTGCGTACATAACGGTAATCTCAGAAGCAACCTCTGCAACAAGTGCAAGGTCGTGGCTTACAAAGATCATTGCGAAGCCAAGGCGACGCTGGAGGTCATTCAAGAGCTTGATAACCTGCTTCTGAACAGTAACGTCCAGAGCAGTTGTTGGCTCGTCGCAGATAACCAGTGAAGGATCGCGGGTTAATGCCATAGCAATCAGAACACGCTGACGCTGACCACCAGAAAGCTCATGTGGATAAGACTCAAGCGTACGCTTTGGATCCAGGCCTACAAGTTCCAGAAGCTCCTCTGCAGAACGGGTGCCTCCCCTGCTAGTAAGCTGCTTCATCTGAGAAGAGATAAGCATGGAAGGGTTCAGCGAAGACAGAGCATCCTGGTACACCATTGCAAGCTCGTGACCAAGCAGCTTACGGTGCTCTTCTTTGGAGAGCTTCAGGAGGTCTTGGTCTTTGTAGAGAACCTGACCAGTAATGG
>JABZHC010000021.1 GCA_015259035.1 Atopobium sp. | reverse complement strand
CCTGATGGCCTTACCGACGAAGAGGCAAACGACCTGCTTGAGGCAGAGGGCCTGCCAACAGGTGCCAACGCCGAGATTGCGGTTTGCCTGCTCATGTGCGCACAGGATTGCGCTGCCATGGGCGACAGAGCTACCGCAACTGAGATGACCATTCGCGCTCGCGACCTTGTGGGTGAGCAGGCTGCTCTTACGCTTCTGCAGCTTGTCCGTGACGCCGCAATCTCCGAGGGCTTCACCGCAGGCGGCAATCCCGTATCTGCTGACGCGCCAGGCAATGCATCTGGCGAGAAAACCGATGCAGCTGAAACTTCAGATGGGGAAGGCAAGTAAGTATGGCCGAGACCCAGGGAAAACAACAGGGTAAGAAGTCGATTGCGCGCAATCGCTCAGCTCGTCATGAATACGAGATTGGCGAGACCTTTGAGTGTGGCCTGGTGCTTACTGGCACCGAGGTCAAGAGCCTGCGCGAGCGTGGCTGCCAGCTGACCGACACGTTCTGCCTCATTCGCGACGGCGAGGCGTGGATTCACGGCATGCACCTGCACCCGTACACAAACGGTGGTGTGTGGAACGTTGACCCAGATAGAAAGCGCAAGCTGCTGCTTCACCGCAGGCAGATTGACTATCTTGACGGAAAGCTTCGCCAGAAAGGCTTGGCGCTGGTTCCGCTTGAGATTTACTTTGACGAGCATAACCGCGTCAAGTTGTTGATTGCGCTTTCGCAGGGCAAAAAGCTCTACGACAAGCGTGCGTCTGCGGCTAAGCGCGATTCTGACCGTGAGATTCAGCGAGCTCTCAAGGAGCGCAGCCGCTAGGAGTGCGTCGCTGTCGCACGCGAGCGTATCGCCGGAAGCGGCTGGCGCTTAGAGCGCGTCGAACTTCTCGTCAAAAAATTTCATGCGAATTTTATGAGAATCATTCCTATTTTCGGAATAATGCTTTAGAATCACTCAAGATTTGTTACTATCTGCATGAGCACTTAACCGCGGATAAGGGCCACGGTTAGTTGCCGTCCGCGTTAATTGCGCGAATAGAAGGAAAAGCGCGTAAGCGCTTGGAGAGAGGAATAAAAATGGCAGAGACTACTTACAAGTTTGTTTGCACCGTTTGTGGCTACGAGGTTGAGGTTGACACTCCAGAGCTTCCTGAGGACTATGTTTGCCCAGTTTGCGGCGTTGGTCCTGAGATGTTCGAGCTTGTCGAGGAGTAAACTCCCCACAAATTAGTCGGATAGGTTATCCGCGCAAGATTGCACGTTGGTAACCTCTTTGATGATCACCCAAACAAAATCGTAAAAGCGATGTAGGATTTAACCTGCATCGCTTTTCGTATGCGCCTGCGTAATATGTGCCGTTGATGTACGCAATGTGGTTGGAGTAGTCTTGAAGCACGCACTACAAATGTCAGATTCGGTGGAAGTAGCTGCATTTTTGGCCTTCTCGGGCGGAGTTATGGACGCCTATTCCTACCTGGTACGCGGCGGCGTTTTTGCCAATGCTCAGACGGGAAACTTACTGCTTTTTGGCGTAAATCTGACCAGCGGATCGTTTGAAAAGTGTCTCAAGTACGCTCTTCCAATTTTGGCATTTGCCATAGGTATTGCACTTTCATATGCCATACGAGCCATTGCGCGAGAAGAACATCTGCACTGGAGACAGCTGGCGGTTATCGTAGAGATTGCGCTTCTAGGTGTAGTTTCTTTACTTCCAACCGATATGAACCTGCTGGCAAACAGCTTGACGTCACTTGCGTGTGGCATTCAAGTCCAGGCGTTTAGAAAGCTTCACGGGCATGCGTTTGCCACCACCATGTGCATTGGTAACCTTCGCAGTGGAACACAAGAAATAGCAGCGTATATGCACACTCACGATTCATCTCACATTGAGACATCGCTGCTCTATTTTGGAACTATTTTCTGCTTTGTAGCTGGTGCGGTAGTGGGTAACTTGCTCATTCCGCTGCTGGGAACTCATATGATTTGGCTGTCACCTGCAGCGCTTCTCGTGGTTATTTTTATCATGTTTATTGATCGCGAGAAACAAGTCCTAGAAGCTCACGGTAAGTCCGCAAAGTAAGCCGTTAAGTAAGCCGCAAAGTAAGCCACAAAGTAAGCCGTTCCCAAAATAGTCATATCTTTTTTGAAAGAATGGCAGTTCGTGGGGTATACTCTCTACACTTTGAATTGCAGGCGGCGACACTCGCGCACGCAATTCAGGAACATTGAAAACTGCATGGTGGCAGTTTCTCTCATTTTTTGGGGGTGACTGGATTCGACAAGGTGAGTTTGCGGTGGGCAGCAAGCCGTGGTCTCCTCGCCACGTAAAACAGGGGTAACGTCAAATTGAATTGACAACACTCTTACTTTTGAGCCTCGTATGGCTCTCGCTGCTTAATTTAGTTCAGCGCGTCTAACTGGGATTTTCTCCTGTTCTCAGGGTGACGTCATTTTAGGGAGATGCTTGTAAGGACGTAGTTGGTATGCCTTACAAAAAGATTGAACCAACTGGAGCACCAAACGCCTGTTACTAAGTGTGCGGTACTTGAGATTTAATTAGTAACTGAGCTTGGAGACACCTGCCTAGGATTTGCTTTGGACCGGAGTTCGATTCTCCGCACCTCCACCATACATTCGTTACCCATGAATGACGAGAAACCCTGCGATTCATGAGTACTTTTTTAAACGCAACATTGTGTTGCACGTCTGCAAAAGAGCCGCACTCCGATGTATTTGGAGTGCGGCTTTTGCTGTTCAGGATTTATTTTTGCGCTGGCGTCTGTTATTTACTCGCTCATCGAAAAGCTAAAGGTTACAGACGGTTGAGGAGTAACATTTAGTTAGCAAAATCTAACAAACATCAAAAGGCAAGTTCAGACACCATTTTCTGCACGTATAGTTTGCCGAGCTAGTGGATTGCTTTTCAAATCAAATGACGCCGGGGATAAAAATAGGATCGAGGCGAAGCAATGTCAAAGAGCGCTTCAAGGTTTCAAAAAGTGCTGATGTCATGGGTGTATCGCGGCAAAGAGATATTTAAGCCCCTTAACACAGGTGCCATTGATGAGCACGTGAGATGCATACGTGAGTATGTCGCCAATATTTTCTTCTACACTAAAGGCAGTACTACTATCATGATCGACGCAGGGTACAGCTACGATCGCCTGCAAGAAAAGATGGACTGGCTGGGAATTGACCCTAAGGATATTCAGCATATTCTTATTACTCACCAGGATACCGACCACATCGGTGCAATTGAGTCGGACAGTGACCAGCTTTTCAGTCACGCACAGGTTTATATTGGCGATGTTGAAAATAGGTATTTAACAGGAGAAGTTCGTCGCCGTGTAATGAATGGCTGGTTCAAGCTACCAAAGGTAAACATTCCAAATAAAAAGACGCTTCTGCACGACGGGGAAGTGCTTGATATTGATGGCATAAAAATCGAAACAATTTTGGTTCCTGGTCATACCTGGGGTCACGTGGTGTATCTGATTGATGACGAGTATTTATTCTCTGCCGATACCATCTGGCTGGGAGCAGACGGTGGTTATAGCTTTATCAATAAGCTTGCAGAAGACAACAAACTTGCTGTTGAATCGCTTGCAAGGCTGGAGGGCATTCTGCGCCAGCGTGGACTTAATCCCAAAATTATCACCGGGCATACAGGCTGGGCGGATGACATCAACTTTGTCTTTGCTCATACCGATGAGGTATGTAACGTCAACAAACCAGTCAAAGTTCATGACCCCAAAGCTCCCTACGACGCATATGACGAGCGCGATGATACTCGCAAAAACGCAACGAGCACACCGCTTCTTCCCTGTAATAGGTAATGCTGAAGCAACGGAAAACATACGATAATCGCATGTCAGGACTCTGTCAGAAATGGCAGAGTCTTTTTTGAGGCTTAGCCTGTTGAGTGCGGGAAGCGCGCAAAACATAAAACCTCCCATTTCTTATGTCCAAGAAAGGGGAGGCAGTTCACGATGCGGGTCTGCGGCCGCCGTGGGACTACGCCGTGGCGATCCGCGAGATGAGCGCGTTGGCCCACTCGATCGCCTCGCCGACGTCCTGGATGACCACCATGCCTTCGGCGAGCGCCTGGTACTGCTCATCCCACCCCTCGCGAGCCTCGACCGTCGGCGGCCAGGCCTGCCTCTGCCTGTAGGCGAAGAGCCTCTCGCACGTGCGCTTCGTCGCAGCGAGGTCTATGTCGCTGTTCGAGAACATAACCTGTAGGTCGACGAGGTCGCGCACCCTGTCGCCCGTCCCGGTGACGGCGTGCAGCTTCTGGGCCACTTGGTGCTCCAGCGGCATGAGTGGCGCCCTCCCCGGGCTGGGGAGGCCGAGCGCTGCAAACGCCGCGTCCGCGTCCTCGAGGTCGATCCAGTCCGCTGCGTCGGCGTCGCCTATCTCGTCGTGTCCCACCTCGAGCGGGACTGTACACCACGGCTTGCCGAGGTAGGAGAGCCTTACGTCGAAAGGTCGCATGACGTACTCCTCCGGCACGTCCTTCGGGTGCGCGGGCTCCCTGGGGACGACCCGCCCCGTAAAGCCCTCCCAGCCGCGGGCGAGCGCCGCTCCGAGGAGATCGGCGTAGGCGGCGGGGTCGGTGGCGGTCGCGGTGTCGAGGTCGGTGGTGTAGCGGGTCCGGGCGTTGCCGTAGCGCATCTTGATGGCGCTCCCTCCCTTCACGACCCCGTCGGGCAGCATCCCCGCGACGACGGCGTTGGCCATGAGCGTGCGCAGCCTCACGTAGGCGGCCTGGTTGCCTCCGCACTCCCTGCGAATCGCGTCGTCGAGGTGGCGCATGCTGTTCGGCCTCTTCGCGGTCATGAGAGCTCCTCCCTCAGGTCGTCCATCTCCCCGCTGGTTATGTATCCCTCGTGCTGGGCCGTCTCCGCGGCCTCGTGCGCCCGTTCGCGCCCGAGTCTCGGCGCGGCGGCGCGGATGGCATCGGCCGCGCGCTGGCAGCGCACGCCCTCGTAGTGCGTGGTGCTCTCCCCTTGGCGCATACCCAGCACGGTGACGCCCTGGCCGACGTCGCGCCTGATCCTCCTTGGGGAGGCGACCCAGATGCGGGTGGGGTCAGTGGGGGTGAGGCCCAGCAGCGCCACGACGGACTCGCCCCAGAGGTAGGCCCCCTCGCCCGCGGCCTTCACCGCAATGGCGTAGGGAGCGGCCTCTTGGTGGGGCCAGACGGGCATCCTGTAGACACCCCGGGCGACGCGCACGAGCTTACCGCGCCGCTCCTGCTGGACGAGCTCGGTGTTGGGGATGCCGAACTCCTTCGCCTCGGCGGAGGTGACGAGTCCGAAGTCATCCACGTTCGCGTATATGTCGTCGATAATTGCCATGGCAAAAGTATATCGTATGTGAACTACTTTTGACATCATAATCTTCATGTCCGTGGCGGGTGGTTGTGATTGCAGATAGAAAGTAATCAAAGTTTTTAGAATTTCTCGTTGACATATTCCACAAGTGGAACTACTATCGTTATAAGATATTCAACAAGTGGAATATAAGGAGATGAGAGATTTGCTTAAGCAGGGAATTCTTGGTCTCTTGAATTATGGGGATATGTCCGGTTATGAGATTAAAACCATCTTTCAACAGTCGCTTAATTACTTCTGGACTGCCCAGACAAGCCAGATCTACAGAGAACTGCAGGCGCTTGAAAAAGACGGCTGGGTCACCGCAACGCTGGTTGCTCAGAAAGGAAAGCCGGACAAGAAGGTTTTCTCGATAACTGAAGCCGGTAAAGAGGAGTTGAACAGGTGGCTGAGGGAAGATTCTCAGGCCTCGGTGCTGCGCATTCCGCTTTTGATGCAGACGTTCTTTAGGGGTGAATGCTCCTACGAGGAAAACCTTGCGTTCTTTAAACGAATCGCAGATAACGCCTCGTCATTTCCTGGTGGAAGCGAGCTAGCAACAGGCGCAGTAGCCGCTTATGCAGCGCAAATGGGTGACCCAGAGAAGGCGTTGTTCTGGAAATTTACTATCGAGTACGGCAAGATGCACGAGGAAATGCTTAGAGCATGGAGCGAGAAGTGCATGAAGGAGTTGGAGGCGCAGCATGAACATTTTGCTGATTAACGGCAGTCCCAAGGGCAAAGCCAGCAATTCTCTGCGTCTTGCAAAGAGCTTCATCGAGGGCGTCTCTGAGCAGCACACCCATGAAGACGTAACCGTTGAGCAGCTCAACGTTGCCACCATGGACATCAAGCCTTGCAAGGGATGCTTCCACTGCTGGAAGAACACGCCTGGTAAGTGCATTATGTTGGACGACGAAGAAACGGTCATTCAGAAGCAGCTTTGGGCCGATCTGGTTATTTGGAGCTTCCCGCTCTACTACTTCAACGTGCCTGGACTGCTGAAGAACCTTATTGACCGCCAGCTCCCCATGAGTCTGCCCTTCATGAGCGATGCAAACAGGGGATATGGAAGTGGCGCACACGAGTCTCGCTACGATATGTCTGGCAAGAAGCACGTCCTCATCTCTACCTGCGGATTTTATTCTTCAGAGGGTAATTACGACAGCGTTACCAAGATGTTTGACCACATTCTTGGCCAAGGTAATTACGAGAGCATTTTCTGCGGTCAGGGCGAGCTCTTCCGCGTAAAGGAGCTTTCTGCACGCACTGACCAGTACCTTGCGCTTGTCAAAAAGGCTGGTACTGAGTATGCGCAGGGCAGAATCTCCGAGCGCACAAAAGCCGAGCTCAAAGTTTTGCTGTATCCAAAAGAGATGTTTGAGCAGATGGCGGATGCAAGCTGGGGAATTTCTCGCGATGCAAGCGCTCAGAGCAGCACAAACGCTGGCGAGAAACCCGTTGAGCAGCTGCCGTTTGATTATATTTTTACCACTCAAATGGCAGCGCTATATGACAAGACGGCTTACGACGGAAAAGATCGCGTGCTTGAGATGAACTACACCGACCTTGGTCGGAGCTATCAGATTTTGCTGGGCAAAGACGGCAGTAAGGTCTTTACTGACGGCAGCTTAACTACCACCACAAAGCTCAACACTCCGTTTGAGGTCTGGCAGTCCATTTCTCGTGGCGAGATTAGTGGACCAGAGGCGCTGGGTAAGCATCTGTATACCGTAGAGGGCGATTTTTCCTTCATGATTGATTGGGACAAGTATTTTGGTCCTACGCCTGGTAGTTCAACTGAAGCTTCGCAAAACGCGTCGGCTAAAGAAGCCGGCAACGCACAGAAAAATCCGCAGATGATTACGATGCTGCTTCCTTGGATTACATTCTGGACCGCAACCTCGTTTGACTCCCAGGTTGGCGCTATGATTGTGCTGCTTGTTACTGCGTTGATGCCACTTATTATGAGGAACTTCAAGTTCACCATCTGGGACAGAATCTCATTTGCCCTGGTTGGAGCATTGTCTGCAGGCGTTTTCATGAGTGGAAATGGCGACAGCAACCTGATTGTCAATTTGGGCTATCTGGCTTTTGGTCTTATGTGGTTGGCCTCGTGCCTGACCAAAGAGCCTCTCTGCGCTGCTTACGTAAAGTACAGCTACGGTGGAGATAGCGCTTACAACAATCCGCTGTTCATGAAGACAAATTATATTTTGGCTGCATGTTGGGGAGCGATGTACGTTTTAACTGCCATTTGGAGCTGGTTTGCAGTTCAAAATGGAGTGGGTGGCATTTTGGTTATCGTGAACAACCTGGTTCCTATTGGAATGGGCTTGTTTACTGCATGGTTCCAAAAGTGGTATCCAGCTAAGATGGCAAGCGGAAAGTAAGCAGCTCAATCCACTACAAAACACCTACACGTCAAAAGAGAGCCAGTACTGAACTACCTCCCATTTCTTGGACATAAGAAATGGGAGGTAGTTCATATGCGGGTGATTATGATTCTGCAGCGTGTTAGCGTCGGCTTTTAGGCCTGGCGCACAAAATAGCGCAGCTTTGGTAGGTTCTGCCGAAGAATCGACATGTTCTTAATCAAGATAGTCAGGCAGCTAGGCGGTCGCACTACCTGATATACATCTCTATGCATAAACTTCATGTAATATGCTGAATAATGAATAGAGAAATATAAAAAATCTAACTATAGGTAAATTCCGCTTCTAAGGAACACACCTATGACAGATAATCTGCACAATTGCGGCCATATTACACATCAAATGAAGATAATCTGCACGTTTGAGGTATTTTCAGTGTAATGTATACGTCTTTTTGACAGATTATCTGTCATAGGTGTGTTTTGAACTGCCTCCTATTTCTGGTGTCCAAGAAATGGAAGGCAGTTCATTACGGGGCTCTCTTTTTGGGTTTCTCGCCATTTTGCTTTACCATAGCAACATAAGGAGATGATGCGACATGAATAAAGCGGCTCAAATTATCAAGAACCTTTCACAGGGCTTTTTGATTTCTGGCATTTTAAGCGCTCTCATGGGTGCATACTACCTGTTTGCTAAGGCTGGACTTCCTCTGCAAGATCCTCCGCTGGCGCTCAAAATTCAATATGAAATTAACTTTGGCGTTGGCGAGAAAATGCTTATGTTAGGTCTAACCTGCCTGTTTATCGGCTGCATTGGCTATACCGTTGCGTGGATTTGCTCTAGGACAGAGAAAGTTCAAGAGCCAAGTAAGTATCAAGCTGGTAGACCTTCTCGACCTAACGAGGCAAACTAAGGCGCAGGTTGCAGTAGAGGCTGAGGCTCGCGCGCAGGTTGAAGAGCGGACTGAAGTCGCAACACCTTGAAGCGCCCTAAGCCGAATTCATGTTCATCAGCAGCAGATGCGGTACAAACACAAAAATTTGAACTATTTTTAAAATAGTATTGTCCATACAAACTATACTATTCATCAGCCAAATTCACTTTTTATGTGAATACTAATTTCTCTTAAGTTTTGACTATCAATTTGTAAGAAAATGTAGCTGTAATATGCACATCTTTTTGAGGGGCCATCATGAAAAAGGGTTTTCTTAAGAGAATCTCAGTCTTTCTAACCATGGTTGTGGCATGCCTGTTCATGTCTATTAATACAGCTCAGGCACTTGATCGCCAGAAAGACGATAGTGATCTTACCCAGATCAACATTTATCAGTTCACGCTGACCAGAGACAACATGACTGTTCTCTCGCAGGGAGCTGGCGTTAAGCGCATAGAGATTCCTGCTTCTGACACAGGCAATCTTCCTTCAACCGCCTTTGTTGTACAGCCAACCAAGGACGGTTCCAACCAGCAGTATGCTCAGCCTCTGTCGCTGAAGTTCTCCAACGCAGGCACCGTTGACGGCAAGTCTGTTGACGTTTATGTCACCATTAACTCGCTGGACCTTACCCTTAAGAATGCCAACGCAGATTACAACAATCCAAATAAGACTGATGTTGCATTTCTGACCGTTGATGAGAACTGGGGAACTAAGTCCTTCCAGATTATGGACTACATTGATGTAAATCACCCCAGCTACACCGCTGATATGTTCAGGTCCTATGCAATCAGCGCAAACGTAACTGTAGAGCTTAAATACACCGATGGCACCCCTTGTGACCTCAAGCTTGTTATGCAGCCAAGTGATATTGACGTTGTCGGTGATACTGGCGCAAACGAGACCTTCTCTCTTATTAATGCCAATAGCACCATCGATAGCATTGTTATGAGCAACAGGAACATTCTTGTTGAGACCACAAGTGGTAATAAGATTACCTGGAACCCTGTTCGTGGAACCTCTGGTCCTGACC
Organism: Atopobium sp.; assembly: GCA_015259035.1. Lineage (GTDB taxonomy): Bacteria > Actinomycetota > Coriobacteriia > Coriobacteriales > Atopobiaceae > Lancefieldella. Next base: position 6,983 of record JABZHC010000021.1, on the reverse strand, counting down.
AGGAGAAGAACCTTGCAGGTTTTGCTGTTAAGTCCAAGTCAAGCAGCATGACGTTTGAGTCCACCAGCGCAGCTACCAGCGGCAGCCTTTTTGGCGTATACACCGAGGCAATTACTCCAGCTCCAGTAAAGGCAGTTGATCCAGAGCAGGCTCCTGCTAAGGCCGGAGAAACCATTACCTATACCGGCACCTTTACGCTGCCAAAGCAGGGCATTGATACCATCGGCAAGATTAAGTCGATGAGCATGGTTGACACCTTTGACGAGCGCCTTGATTTCCAGAGCCTTACCGTAAGCTTTGACGGCCAGACCCTCACTGAGGGTACCGATTACACCGTTGCTGTTGATGGCCAGAAGGTTACGGTCAACATCAAGGATCACCTGCTCACCAAGGCAAATGGCGGCAAGAAGTTTGTTATTACCTACAAGACTGTTACCAACAGCAAGGTAGAAACTGATGGCTCCAACATTGATAACGAGCTCACACAGGTTGTCGACGGAAACGTTGCTCACTCCAATAAGGTGACCACTGAGCTTCTGTACGAGAAGACCCATGAGTTTGTAAGTGGTACTCCTAACAGGGAGCTTCCTCAGGAGGTCCTGGACCTGCTTCCTGGTAAGCAGACTAGAATTCCTAACGGTACCACCGTTACCCCTGATCAGCCTCTTGGCGGTGTTACTCGCGTAGAAACCCCAGATGGAACGTGGGTGTTTATCGGTTACGATCACGATTCCGAGGTCATCGACCACAAGAATGCTCACTTTATTGGCGTTTGGGTAGTTTTGCCTCAGCCAAAGAAGGATGTCCTGGACGGTCAGGGTAACTCCATCGACGGCAACAAGGTAACTGCTGGTCAGGTGCTTACGTACTCCGTTACCTACACCAACACCACCAACACCGCTCGCGATGTCACCATCACCGATGTCATCCCAGAGCACACAACTTACGTTGATGGCTCCGCTGATAACGGCGGCACCTACGACCCAGCTACGCGCACTGTAACCTGGACACAGAACGTTGCTTCGGGCGACACGCTCACCGTAACCTTCCAGGTCAAGGTCAACAAGGGCGAGAAGGACGTCACGGTTGTTAACACTGCCCACGTCAGCGACGGTCTTATCGACACAGATACCAATACCACCACCAACCCTATTGTCCCTAAGCCTCGCAAGTCCCGCACTCCTTATACCGGTGACGATGCTCTGCAGAACACGCTGATGTTTGCTATTGCAGGCGGCGCAGCAGTTCTCTTTGCACTGGGTACTCTCAAGCTTCACGCAGCTAAGAACTAAGCTGCGGCAAGGCCGACGCTCGCAGGTATGGCGCGCGGAAGCCACAGATTTAGCACGCAGTAACTTTTCAAGCCGCTCTCATCTCGAGGGCGGCTTTTTGTATGGGTGTGAGCGCGAACGCGTTCTCGCGTGCAAGTTCGGGCGTGCGCAAAGTGCTGTTCAAGCGCAAGAACGGCGCTCGAAGCGCAAAGATTGCACTTTACGTGCCAGTTAGTGCATTTGAGTGACACGAGGTCCCACATAAGAGTTGCAACCGTTATTCTAAAGATGCCTTAAGGCAAGGAAGCAAGCGGGACGCAGTTCCGCTACAGCAAGTAAACGAGACATTCGGTCAAGTAAGTTGTTTGGAAGTGTCATGGAAATTCGTGTTGTTGAAGAAAAGGGTCGCGCGCAAATTGAGGTGACCATTTTGAGTGGCCCCGATGATCCACGCGTTTCGGGAATTGTCCGTCAGCTTCAGATGGTTGACGGAAAGATGACCGGATACGTTCCCGGCACCATCAACAGGCGCGTTGTTCTTCTCGCGGATGTCGCGTGGATTCAAACGGACGGCAACGTGACGCTGATTAACTTGGTAAACGGCGAGACGCTGGAAAGTTCCAGCCGCTTGACCGAGCTCGAGGATGCGCTTAAAGATACGGCGTTTGTGCGCACTTCTCGACAGGAACTGGTCAACTTGGATCAAGTTACGGGTATCAAACCCGCAGGTTCCGGCCGCATGTTGTTGTCACTTGGCGAGAAAACCCTTGTTGCTTCAAGAAAGTACGCCGCCGAAATCAAACGACGTATTGGAATTGTGTAAGGGCTAGAGGCTTTTTCTCGCGCATCGCTCCTGGTACCGAGCACCAAACACCACTCGAACCACACTTTAACAGCAGTTTTATCCCAGAGAAGGGAACATCATGGAACGCAACAAATCACAAAACTGGCAAGGAATTGAGCGAGAGACTCAGCAAGAATTTGATGAGGGACTCAATAAAACAGTAGGTCAAATCATGTGCAAAGGTATTTCAGGTGGCGCGATATGCTTCACCGGCATCTCGCTTGTGTATGGCGTCATTGCGCTGGCAATCAATTATGGTGACAGGCAAAATAACATCATACTTCTTACGCTGATCGCCGCCGGCGTCCTGTCGGGGATTTACCAGCAGATTTGGTTCAACTATCAGCCTCTGATTACTAAGCTCAGCTACCTTCAAAGGTTTCTTGGCTTCAACGTTTGCCTGTTCCCAACGCTTGTGGCGATGGCGCTCATTGGAGGATGGGTGCCAAATATGGCTCAGGCTTGGATGTCGTTTACTGCGCTGTACCTGGTCATTCTTCTGGTAACCACTTTGATTTTCAACGCCATATTCAAGAAAGAGGAGCAGAAATATAAGGCTGCTTTCGAGAAGTACCAGGCGTCTCGTCGCGCATAATGTCGCAGTTGATTCTGGATCGCGTAGCTGCGCCTGATTTCTGCAAAGAATCTGTAACTTTTGCCTGAAAACGTAAAAGAATCGGTGGATTCTGCCTAATTTCTACAAAGAATCTGTGTCCCAAACACAGATTCTTTGTACTTTTCAGGCAGACTTTAAAGCGTGCCTAAGGTTACCCTTCCATGAGCGCTCTCATGGAACCTGATTTTCTCGCTAAGTCTGAACGATTTGCCGGAAAAGTGCACCATATCTGAGTGGTTTTGCCGGTTTCTCTCATCATGTCTGAGTAAATTTACTCAGACATGATGCAGTTTTCAGGCTCAAAGGAACCTTCGCCAAGCTATACACAAAGAGCTCGGCCTGTCGAGAAGACCGAGCTCTTGCGAGTCGTACTTGACCAGCGCGTTCAACCTGCGCTTTGACCAGCGCGTTTGACGCACGTCTGAGCGGTCACGATCTGATGGTCGCGCTTACTTTTTCTTCAGAGCGTTCAGGATGCTGATGATGATGTGGTAGAGGAGCGCGGAAACAGGCCAGATAATCCAGGAACTTTTCCAGTCCTTGGTGATGAAGCTATAGCCCACGTACAGCAAGGTAATGGTGCCAAAATACGCCCTGGCAATTGGCCTGTACTTCAATGCTGCGGATTTGGAGTCTCTCTTGTTGCTTTTCTCGTCGTGAGAGAAATCGCCTTCCTGGAGAAGAACCCTATAGCCATCTCTGATGATTCCCGAGTAAACCAGCAGGTAAACGCCAAGAGAAACCAGAATTGCTGCCACGAAGAAGCCAAGGGCAAAGATGAGGCCAGTCCCATAGTACGAGGCAATAAGGAAGGGGATTGCGCTCAGGATGGTAAGGCAGACGCCGGCGGCTTGTTGCATGTAGCGCAACGATTCGGTTGACTCGGCGCGTCTACGAACGGCGGCTTCGACACCGTACTGGAGCTCGAGAGAAGCCTCCTTGAGCTGCTTAAACTTCGCGAGCTTTATGTCCTGGAGAATCAGCAGGCCAACGCCCGCAGCAATGAAGAGCATCATGATGCAAATGCCTGCGATGCCCATCGCATCTGGAGAAATGCGCATCGGATCAAAGTAGAGCGCGTCTTCACTGTATGTTGCAAGCGAGACAAGAAGTGCGGGTCCCAGGATGAAGAGGGTAATTGCACCTGCCGTGGGGCGAGAAGTTCGTGCGATTGCATCCAGGTATTCGGTGGCTGTGTCGAGAGAAACGCTGAGCTTCGGTGCCACAGTTTTGCTGGTAGATGCGTTGTCAGTGGAAGATTCGCCAACGGTGCCGCCGTCAGTGCTGTCCGTGGTGCTGCCGGCGGTGTTTGCGACAGTGGGATCCGAAGAGCCGCTTTGTCCCGAGAAGGCCGCGTAATCAGCATCGATGGCAGTAGCGGGCAGCTCTTCAAGCTCGTCTTTGAGCAGGTAGTCTGTGGAAACACCAAAAAGCTCGCTCATGGACATAATTTTTTGAATGTCAGGCATGGAAGCCATAGACTCCCATTTAGAAACTGACTGTCTTGAAACGCCAAGCTGCTGTGCAAGCTCTTCCTGTGACCAACCATTACGCTTTCTGAGGCTCATGATTTTCTCGCTCAATAACATGGCTGTTCCTTTCTGTTGGTGATGTGGTGGGATTCACATGTGATGGCTATTACTCTAAAAATTGCCTCGATTGCACACCACCAAGTTGAGTTGGAAATTTGTCAACTCTGAGTTGCGTAATAGTTTACCTGCAGAAATGTTATCAGATTTTGGAAAATTAGTTTTAAAAGTCATTTAAAATTTTTGTACGTTCGCGGAATATGTCGACCGGAGGCGACATTTGTTCAGTATGTATATGATAGTATCTGCTCACGGAGAAAGTAAATAATCCATATCAGAAAGGAATGCGCTAAAAATTTTGTGCTTCTCGGCGTTGGGCCCGGCGCATAAATTTTGGCGTAAAAGTCACATGAAGAATTTAAAGGTCTGTATCGCTTCATCTGCTCTTGCAGCCGCATTGGCACTTGCTCCAGCATCTGCGCTGGCAGAGGGCACAGCGCCTGCTCCTACAAGCACCACCGGTGCTACTGCTACTACTGGCGTAACTCCTATTCCTGCACCAACTAGAGAGCAGCTCATGGACCCAACGGTTAATCCATACGCCCCTGAGGACGCATACTTCCTTCCTGATGTTACTAACCCAATTCCAGACGGATTTATGGTTGGTAACGCTGACGGTGTAGTCATTGTCGACAACGGCGACGGTACTGTTACCGTTAAGGGTCACTGGGTTACAGCAATGGAGTTCGATGAGGTCATTGCAGTTCAGTTTGTTCGCATCCCAGCTCCAACCCCTGATCCAGAGCCAGCTCCAGCTCCAGCACCAGAGCCAGAGCCTACTCCAGCTCCTGCACCAACACCAGAGAAGAAGTCCACTCTTCCTGCAACTGGTGTCGCAGACGTTGTTGTTCCAGCTTCTGTTCTTGCAGTAAGCGGCCTTGGTTTTGTTGCTGCTTCTCGTAGGGTTCGCAAGTAGGGGAAGAGCCTGCGACGCCGGCCGCGTTGCAAAGCCGACGGGTTTCTCGCCAGGAGAATATAACGTGCATGTAAAAGCGCCTGACCACAGGCGCTTTTTGTGCGGAAACCGGGCGAGCGGCGAGGCGGAAATTGGGTACACTCTGGATAACGAAATTCGGAGGTTGTTATGGAAGATCAGCAGCAGAAGTTCTCGCAGGACGGCGGCGTGGAGCAGGAGTCGGCGCACCTATCTTCAACTGCGCTTGTGCTAGAAGGCGGCAGTTATCGAGGCATTTTTACCGCTGGAATCCTTGATGTGCTTCGCGAGAAGGGCGTCACCAACTTTGAGAGTGTGTGGGGAGTTTCCGCAGGTGCCATCAACGCCGTGAGCTTCAGGTCCAAGCAAATGGGTCGCGCCATGCGCATTATGCTGGCCTTTAGGGACGACCCTCGCTTTCTTTCGCTCCGCTCACTGATTACTACTGGCGACATTGCGGGTGCGGATTTTATGTTCGATGAGATCCAAAACCATTTGGACCCCTGCGATAACGAGGCGTTCAATCAAAATCCCATGCAGATGTACGCGGTGGCGTCCGACGTTACGTTTGGCACGCCGGCGTACCTGCACGTAAAAAAGTTTCCGGAAGACGTGACCATGGTCCGAGCGTCCGCGTCGATGCCAACGGTTTCTCGCATGGTTGAGCTAGATGGACATCGTTATTTGGACGGCGGAACTACCGATTCCATTCCGTTTGCGGCCGCGCTTGGTCTGCCCGACGGTAAAGCGGAACGCGCGGTTGACATTCCCGACCACAAGCCGGCAAAGAAAGCGCTGGTCATTATTACGCAGGATAGGAATTTCGTAAAAACCGACGTCAACGAGCAGATCGCTATCCGCTCGCAGCTCTACTCTGCGTATCCATACTTTGAAGCCGCATTGGCTTCTCGCGCCGAGCGCTACATGGATCAACGCAAACAGCTCTTTGAGCTGGAGGAAGAGGGTAGAGTGTTGGTGCTTCTACCTCCTGAGCCAGTTGAAGTTAAAGTTAACGAGAAGTCCGGTGAAGCCCTGCTGTCTCTGTACCTGACAGGTCGCCAAGTCGCACTTGAGCGCCTCGAAGAGATTAAAAGTTTTATTGAGTAGACTTTTGGATTAACCGAGCTCAAAAAATCTACAAACGTCTGCTGAGCACAAAACAAAATTTATTCGGAAAGAGTTTGTTTTGAAGACACCAATGAATAAGTTTTTGAAGGTAATGTTTGCGCTGGTTATCGTTGCGATGACTGGTGCGGCGATTCTGCAAATTGTCGCTCCCGAGTACATGGGAAGCAATGCCGCTTATGGTATTTCGACCGGTTGGCAGCGAGAGATTGGTTTTTGGAATCTCGCGGTGCTCATCATTTTGGTTACCACGTATTTCCACTACGATTGGGTCTATCTACGTGCGATTTTGCTCGCGCTGATTCTGGGTGGTATCGGAATTGGAACCAATCATTTCATTCATTTTTTGAGCGCTCACGAGTCGGTAAATTTGGTTGGTGCTATCGAGAATTACATTCTTGCAGTTGGATGGATGATTGGCTGGAAGCTCGAATGCAACCGCAGGAAGACCGCTGGTACTACTGAGTAACTGCGGAAAGATCGCGAGCGTTTTGCACGACGGCGCTACGAGCGAGACGTTATGCGCGCGACGTTATGCGTGCCTGATTTTCTCGCCATGTCTGAACGATTTGCCGAAAAAGTGCTCCATGTCTGAGTGGTTTTG
>JABZHC010000020.1 GCA_015259035.1 Atopobium sp. | reverse complement strand
GCCCAGAGATGGTGATGCAGCGTCTACTTGGTATGTCAAGCTCCGCTTCTTCTGACGCCGGCGCAGAGGACGGTTCGACGCGGCCGAAGGAATCGTAAGACGACGAGGTAAATGCTACTAGTAAATGACCAGCTCTTCACGCGCGTATGTGGGGAGCTGGTTTTTGTTTGGTTGCCGAATACCGAATACCGAATACCGAATACCGAATACCGAATACCGAATACCGAATACCACATGCAGTCATAACCTTTTTAAAACGAAATCTCTTTTAAGGAAGATGGCATGCTTAAATACCTTTACGCTCAACAAAAGAGCAAACTAATATTCTTTGTAGTCTTCTCTCTTCTAAGTAGTTTGTTCGAAATTGCGCTTTCATTTGTAATGCTTCAATCCGTTAACCTTGCCATGGATGGCAATTTGTCGGATGCATTGAATGACGGGCTCTGGTTTGGCCTCTATATATTTTGCTATTTTATTGTCGACTTAATTTGCAGACGTTTGCGCTGGTCAGTTATACAGGGCTGCCAGATGCATTTACGCGATGAACTGATTACAAAGATATTCAATCGTTCAATTCCTGAGTTTCACTTATTCAATACAAGTCATTGGCTCTCGATTCTTACTAACGACCTTGATTTACTTGAGGAAACATACTTCCGCGTCTTTATTGATCTCTTGATAGATGTCTTCTCTGGCGTAGTAAGCCTAATAATCTTGCTGTTTATTTCACCGTGGCTCGTACTGTTCATTTTATGCATGATAGCTGTTCAGATGTTTGTTCCCAACACAATGTCTGGAATTATTTCTAATAAACGAAAAGCACAATCTGAGTCAGCTGAGCATTTTATTGCTACAGCAAATGAGCATCTTGAAGGGTTTGATCTACTCAGGAGCTTTCATCTAACAGAGGCCTCACGGGTTGCCATGAGCAGCGCGAATCAGGCTTGGGAGAAGCAGAAATTTGCTGCTCGGTACTTTAGTTCCTTAGCTCGCTTGCTTTCATTTACTGTGGGTCAAATTATTTACATTGGAATTTATTTTATTGGCGCCATTCTTACCCTTAATGGATTAATGACAGTAGGAATGATGGTTGCGGCATCTCAGCTTGTTGTCTACATAGCAAATCCTATTCAAAACATAAGTGATTCAATTACTGATATGAGAAGCGCAAAAGAGATAATTACTAAAATACAAACGCTTCTTAATGAAGCCCCAGCTACAGAAAGTGGGGTAGAAAATACCCCTGAGCGTTTTGCAAATCTAACGGTCAATCATGTTTCGTATGGCTATGACAAGGACAAACTAGTTTTGTCGGATATTAGTTTTAATTTGGAGCGTGGCAGAAAGTATCTTCTTGAAGGAAATTCGGGAAGTGGAAAGACAACACTAATCAAACTGTTAACGGATGCTCTGAGCCCAGATAGCGGAGATATTTGCTTGGATGGCGTGCCAATCAAGCAATTCAAAAGTGAGCAATATGCTCGATTTATAATCCCTTGCTCTCAGCAAACGTTTATTTTTAACGCGACTATCAGGGATAACGTCACGTTGTTTTGTCATGACTTTACTGATGAAGAAATTATTGACGCTATAACAAAGTCAGGCTTTTCTGAGATTCTTACCAGATATCCAGACGGAATTGATCATGTGATTGATCAAGCCGGAAGCAGTCTTTCTGGTGGAGAACGACAGAGGTTGGCTCTTGCACGAATCTTTTTGTTTAAGCCACAAATTGTGATTTATGACGAGAGTTTTGCCCATTTGGATTCCGATTCTGTTCAGAGTCTCATTGATTTGATCTTAAAAGATGATGAGAGAACCGTTGTTATGACGTCCCATCAAGTAACTCCAGAAATAAGAGAACGCTTCCAGTCTCTTGTTTTAAAAGACGGAAACATCCAGTCAGAAATCGCTTAGCTTTTGCTTCTTGCTTCTTGACCTAGTTGTAATACGTGAATACAATGATATAACTAGGTAAAGGAGGGGCTATGGACAGTATTGTAACCGCCCGTGTTCCTGTTGAAGTAAAAAATCAGGTTTCTGAAGTTCTTGAATCGCTTGGGTCAAACACCACCAAACTGATTAATGCTGCTTTTGAATATGTGCTGGTAACAGGCAAGCTTCCCGATGCCCATGGGAGTGCTGCGTCAGAACTATCTACCAAAGGATCTTCTCGCCAATTGAGCGAGAAGGACAAAGAGCAGCTCTCGGCACTCTTTGGGAAGATTTCTGTTCCCGCGCCAGCGTCGTTCTGGAATGATTTGGGAGACAGCTCCTACAAAGAGGCAATCAGCGAGTGGAGGTCACATGACTATGAAGCTCTTGATTGATACTAACGTTTTGCTGGACGTCTTTTTGTGTAGGGAACAGTTTGTTGCTGATGCAAAAAAGCTTTTCATAATGAAGCAGTTCAAGGACGCTGAGCTATGGATTGCGGCTCAGTCATACACAGATCTCTACTATGTGGGCGCTAAGGCTCACGGCTCTGCTCGCATGCAAGAAATCCTAAAAGAAGTATCTCCACTGCTTAACATATGCTCTATTGATGGAGCGGATATTTCAAATGCGCTTTCTGAGCAGTGGGAAGATTTTGAAGACTGCCTTATTTGGCGTGCAGCAAAAAAGATAAAGGCAGATTATATCGTTACAAGAAATGCGGCAGATTTTGTTCGCTCGGATATACCAGTGCTTACACCTGCCAAGTTTTTCTCGAGAATGGAATCTGAGCAAAATCTTGTCTATGAAGAGGCTGAATTTTAGAGGCAGTAAGGCGCGGGTAGGGCTGCAAAAGCTTAACGCTTGGCTGCGAAAAAGCTCAGTGTTGGACTGCGGAAAAGCTCAGCATAGTGCAATAAGAAAATCTACTACAAACACACTTAGATATGTATTAAAAGTCGTGCTTGGGGGTATATAGAATCCGATGAAGATTCAGTCCCCGGCACGATTTTGTTTGGGGTAGGAGGGTGATTTTATGAGACTAGATAAATGGGCCGTAACCGCCCAGGAAGCACTGCAGGCAGCTCTTGGTATTGCTGGCGATGTAGAGGCTTCCGAGGTTGCACCAACACACCTGCTTAAGGCGCTGCTGGACAGCAATGAGCGCAACCTGCGTTCTATCTTGGAGAAGATCGGCGCAGATCCTGACACCATTGCAACACAGGTAGACCAGGCAATCTCAAAGGCTCCAAAAGTAAGCGGAGCACAGATTGGCATTGGCAACGACCTTCTCAAGGTTATCAACGAGGCCGAGAAGCTTGCCACTAAGCTGGGAGATTCCTACGTTACCTCCGAGCACCTGCTCACTGCGCTGGCAAACGACAACACTGATGCAGGTAGGATTCTTCGCGACGCCGGCGTTACCGCTAAGCGCGTGGAAGAAGTCTACAACGAGCTGCGCGGTGATGAGCGCGTAACTTCTCAGGATGCAAAGCCGCAGTTTGAGGCCTTGGAGCAGTACGGCCGCAACGTGACCGACCTTGCTCGCCAAGGAAAGCTTGATCCAGTTATTGGCCGCGTTGAAGAGATTCGTCGCACCATTCAGGTCCTGAGCCGCCGCACCAAGAACAATCCTGTTCTTATCGGCGAGCCTGGTGTTGGTAAGACCGCAATCGTAGAAGGCCTGGCAGAGCGCATTGTTTCTGGCGACGTTCCAAGCACCCTGCGCGATAAAGAGCTTGTTGAGCTTGATATGTCTGCCCTGGTAGCAGGTGCAAAGTACCGTGGTGAGTTCGAAGACCGCTTGAAGAGCGTGGTAAAAGAGGTGGCCAAGTCTAACGGCCAGATTATCCTCTTCATCGACGAGCTTCACACCATCGTAGGCGCTGGCGCTTCCGAGGGATCCATGGACGCTGGTAACATCTTGAAGCCAGCGCTTGCCCGTGGCGAACTCCGTGCAATTGGTGCTACTACGCTGGATGAGTACCGCAAATACATCGAGAAGGACGCTGCTCTTGCACGTCGTTTCCAGACCGTGCTTGTCTCCGAGCCTTCTGTTGAAGACACCATTTCTATCCTGCGTGGCCTTAAGGAGAAGTACGAGCAGCACCACCGCGTCCGTATTACGGACTCAGCCCTGGTTGCAGCAGCAGACCTCTCTAACCGCTACATTTCTGACCGATTCTTGCCAGATAAGGCAATTGACCTGGTAGATGAGGCGGCATCAAGGCTTCGCATGGAGCTGGATTCTATGCCAGCAGAAATTGATGCGGTTGATCGTCAGCTCACTCAGATGCAGATTGAGGAGCAGGCTCTGATGAAGGAGGAGGACGCTGCTTCTAAGGAGCGCCTGGAGAATCTTCGTGCAGAAATTGCTACGACGCAGGAGAAGCTTGATGGTATGAAGGCCAACTGGCAGAATGAGCGCGGGGCAATTGACCTGGTACAGGACTTGAAGTCCCAGATTGAGGACGCAAAGACGCAGATGGAGCGCGTGACCCGTGAGGGTGATTTGGCGCAGGCATCCGAGCTTCGTTACAGCACCATTCCAGAGCTTGAGCGCAAATACGATGAGGCAGAAAAAGCCCTTCTCGCCAAGCAGGAAGACGGCGGAATCCTCAAGGAAGAGGTCACCACGGACGAGATTGCCGAGGTAGTTTCTTCGTGGACTGGCGTTCCTGTTTCCAAGATGATGCAGGGCGAGATGGACAAGCTCAAGAACCTTGAGGACCAGCTTCACCTGCGCGTTATTGGTCAGGACGACGCTGTTTCCGCAGTTGCTGCAGCAGTCCGCCGTTCTCGCGCAGGTCTGGCAGATCCAAACAAGCCTCTGGGCAGCTTCTTCTTCCTGGGCCCAACCGGCGTAGGTAAGACTGAGCTGGCAAAGGCGCTGGCAGAGCTGCTGTTTGACGACGAGCGCTCGCTGGTCCGCATTGATATGTCTGAGTACATGGAGAAGTTCTCGGTCCAGCGTCTTATTGGCGCACCTCCAGGATACGTAGGCTATGACGAGGGTGGCCAGCTTACCGAGGCAGTTCGTAGGCATCCATACTCCGTTATCTTGCTGGACGAGATGGAGAAGGCTCATCCTGACGTCTTCAACATCTTGCTGCAGGTTCTGGACGACGGCCGCCTGACCGACGGTCAAGGTAGGGTAGTGAGCTTCAAGAACACCATCATTATCATGACCAGTAACGTTGGTTCGCAGTTCATTGCTGGCGCCGGCGCAGAGGGTTTCAACGAGGAGTCCAGAAAGCAGGTCATGGAGGCGCTGCGTAGTTCCTTCCGTCCTGAGTTCTTGAACCGTATCGATGACGTGGTAATCTTCCAGCCTCTGGGTCTTGAGGACATTGAGCGCATTGTGGACATTCAGCTCAAGGATGTTCGCAGTAGGCTTGCTAACGAGCGCATGACGCTGGAGCTTTCCGAGGCTGCAAAGCAGTCGCTGGCTCTTGACGGCCTGGATCCTGTTTACGGCGCTCGTCCTCTGAAGCGGCTCATTCAGCGTCGCGTTGTAGACCAGGTAGCAAACTTGATTATTGCAGGTGAGCTGCATGAGGGCGATACTGTTCTGGTTGATACTGACGAGAACGGCAACTTGGTTGCTCGCAAGAAGTAAGTGAGGCTGCGCATGTGCGACGAGGTAAACGGGGCCGAGAAGCCCGAGGCGCGAGTTGCAGCGCAGGTCGCGACGCAGGTCGCCGCTGCTGCAACGGCTACGCCGCAGGTTGCGGCTGCTGCGACGGCAAAACCACAGGTCACCGCGCAGCCAGCGGCGCACAAGGACGTGGCACGCAAGGACGTCGATTCCAAGAAAGCGCAGGTTGTTGACCCGGAGTTTGCTCGCGCGGAAAACGAAGACGATGACGGTTACGACCCGTATTCCGATCGTCGTCCCGTGAGCGAGCCTCTCTTTGAGCGCGATCCCTGGAGCTAGACCACGGGGTTTCTCGCCAAGCGCCGCGAGTGCGCAGGGTTTCTCGCCGCACGCTGAACGCTACAAACAAAAGCCGCTGGTACATGACGTATCAGCGGCTTTTTGCGTGTAGTCAGGTGGCTAGTCCATGATTGCGAGCCTGAAAAGCCCATCATGTCTGAGTAAATTTACTCAGACATGGCGAGAAAAACCGGCAAATAGCTCAGACTTGGTGCGCTTTTCCGGCAAATCATTCAGACATGGCGAGAAAATCAGGCTCCATGTGATCGTCCATGGAAGGACAATCTCGGGCACGCTTCAAAGTCTGCCTGAAAAGTGCAAAGAATCTGTGTTTGGGACACAGATTCTTTGATGAAATCAGGCAGAATCCACCGATTCTTTTATGTTTTCAGGCAAACGTTACAGATTCTTTGCAGAAATCAGGCGCGTAACAGCTGGCATTGCTGTGGGCGCACACCGGGCGGCTTCGTGACTTTGTAGCTACCGCTGGTGAACAGCGCTTTTAGCGGACGGCAACGCCCCAGTTGGCGGACATCCAGGTCCAGAGGAAATAGAAAACTGCCGCAATGATGGCCAAAACAATGATGGCGGCAATTAGCGAACCTGCATTTGAGCGGCGCTCTTTTCGGACAAAGATGTCGCGCTGACCCTTGGGTACCTGCAGGAATTGGCCGTAGTGAACGTCCTTACGAAGGTGAGCAATCTCGTTCTTTGGCTTGCGCCAACCTTTCTTCGCGTAAGAACCCTTGCTGGACTCGAAGCCAGCAGCCTGGTTCTCGGGAAGTTCGAGCTTCTCGCCCGGCATTGTAAAGTCGCTGATAGGCTCCACTGTTTTGTGATGGCGATGCTGGCGAACGTATGGCTGCTTTGCAACGCCTTCGCCTTCGTACTCGGAAGCTTCAGATGTCGAGAAGTGCTGCGCGCCAGTTGCGTGAAGCTCGGCCCCATCGGCTGGTTGAGCTTCCTGCTCAAAAGATTCAGCGTATTCAAAGTCCTGCTGGGCGTCAGAGCGAGGGTTCTGATCCGCAGGTGAAACGTTATTTTCAAGGTTGTTCGAGGTGTCCACGATGATCCTTTTGTCGTAGTCTCGCAAAACATTGATATAAAACATGATACCGCAGCGCGCGCAATCCTGCACAGTTTTGCTTGGATATTTAGACGGCTGCGTAGAGTGGCTGCGCGGGGTAATCTGCGTGGGAAGGCAGCGCGCAAACGCTCAGTTTACAGCGACATCGGCCAATCTTGACTGGCAACGCAGACGGCAAGGGAGCCGTCGGGAGTCTGCGCCTCGGTAAACGCATCGTTGAGAGGCTGGGCGCCAACCGCCTCAGCAAGCGTTCTCACAGCGACGCTTGGACGGTTATTCTCGTGAGAAAGGTGCATGCCAACCACACAGCGAGTATTTGGGCCCACAAGCTGCGACAGCGCCTGTGCGGTGTACTCGTTTGACAGGTGACCGGAGTCTCCGTAGACTCGCTGTTTGAGCACGTACGGATAGGGGCCTGTGAGCAGCATGTGCTCGTTATGGTTGGACTCGATAGCAAGAATACGCACGTCAGAGAGGCAATCGAGAGCCGCTGGCGTGAGAATACCTGTGTCGGTGCAGTAGCCCACAGAGTCCACGATGCGCCTATCAGGGCCAGCAAGATAATCAAAGCGCATGCCCATGGGCTCGCAGACATCGTGCGAGGTGGGGAACGTGCTTACCTCAATGTCTGGCGCGGCATCAATATGAACAGAACCCGCCTGGTCAACAAGGGTAAAGGTGACGTTTGAACAGGAGCTTCTTCTTGAGAGCGCGGCGGCAGTTCCTGTTGTAGCAAACACAGGAACATCAAAAGTTTTACTGACAACCGAAAGACCTGAGACATGATCGGTGTGCTCGTGCGTAATAAAGATGGCTACGAGCTCAGACAGGTTAACGTTCAACTCTTTAGACCGACGCAGAATTTCTTTTCTAGAGATTCCGCAATCAATCATAATGAGACCATCGGGCGTTTCTAGCAGACTGCAGTTGCCCTTTGATCCGCTGGCAAGAATATGTAGGCGAAACGTGGGATTCATGAATTTCTTTCTACTGAGTAACTTTCGGGTATAACTGTAACAAACACACCGGACAGAAATTGGTGCTAAGTGCCATCCGTACACGCATACTTCAATAAAAAGAACGCTCTCACTGCAAAAGGCCAGGTAGATGATCAGCGTCGAGGCCAGGCAGAGGGCTCGCGACGTGGCCAGGCAGATACCCAGCGACGTGGTCAGGCTGCCGCACCTGTAATTCTTATGGTCTCGGGCGGAGCCGACTCGATGGCGCTGCTCCACATGGCGGTAGCGGAGCCGCTTGATCTTGGCGACGGCGCAGGACTTGCGCGCATCGCAAAAGAGCGCCTGCATGTACTGCACGTAAACCACCTGCTTCGCGGCGAAGATGCAGACGCTGACCAGCGCTTTGTCCAAGAGACTTGCGACTCGCTGGGCATCTCTTGCACCGTGCTGCGTGTGGACGTGGCAAGGCTCGCGCAGGAGCGTGACGGCAACGTGGAAGACGTTGGTCGTCGGGTGCGGTATGACGCCGCGCGAGAACTCGCTCAAAAACTTTGCACTGAGCAGGGGGTTTCTCGCCAGAAGGCAAAGATTTTGACGGCGCACACGGCTGATGACCGCGCGGAGACGTTCATGATGAACGTGATGCGTGGGTCCGGCATGAGCGGCCTGGCGTCGATTCCTAGGCATCGCGGGCTGATTTATCGTCCGCTGCTCAACTACACACATGACCAGCTCAAAGACTGGCTGAAGACTCGCGACCTGGGCTGGCACGAGGACGCCACAAACACCGATACCCACTATCTACGTGCGTATATGCGCCACAACGTGCTTCCGCTCCTTAAGGCGAGAAACCCGATGTTGGTGCAGACGGTGTGTAAAATTGCGGATCTGATGGCCGACGAAGACGATTATCTTGAGGGAAAGGCCGCTCGCAAACTGAGGCAGATTACGCTGCGGAAGAGCGAGTCTTTGCTGGTTCTTGACGCGCTGAAGCTGAGTTCTACCGACGTGGTGATTGCTCGTCGCGTGGTGAGGATTGTGGCCAGGCAGCTAATCCCCGAGGCTTGGCTTGAGTTCAGGCACGTGGATGCCGTGCTTGAAGCGGTCGCTGCGGGAGTTGGCGTGGCTAACCTGCCGCAGAACCTTGAGGCGCGCGTTCGCTTGGGCACCGTGACGTTCTCGTTCACGGGCGCCGCGAGGACCGTGGGCGCTGCGGGCGCGGGCGCCGCGGGCGCTGCGGGCACGGCGGGGCCCGCGGGCGGCAACGAACCCGCAGGTACGACGCCTGCTGCGGCAACGTTTGGCGAGCACCTTGCGGTCCCGGGAACGCTGGAGCTGGCAGACGGCCGAGTGCTTTCGGCGCGCATTCTCCCCGTGGAGCACGGCTTTGACGTCGTGTCCTACGCAACCGCGCATAGCCAGGAATGGTTGGGTGAGTCGGTTCTTCTCGACGCACAGGCCTGTGGGGTAGACCCAGTTCACGGTGGCAGTCTGTGGGTCTCGGGACCCGAGGCGGGGGACACCATGCAGCCTCTGGGCATGCACGGGCAGTCAAAAAAGATCTCTGACCTGCTAGGCGAGGCGGGCGTACCCGTTGAATCCAGGAGTATGATGCCTATTGTGCGCACAAATATTCGTGGACATGTAGTGTGGGTTGCGGGAATTCGTCCCGATGAACGAGTAAAATGTACGCAAGATACAAAACAGCTGCTAGAATTGAACATCTATTCTGGTCACAAGCCATTTGAGAGGAGCCAGTAATGGCGGAGCTTCACCCTGATATTCAGGAGATTCTACTTGACGAGCAGGACATCAAGGACATCGTCAAGAAGGTGGGTGCAGAGATCACGCGTGACTACGCTGACAAGAACCCCCTGGTCATTGCTGTTCTTCGCGGAGCCGTTGTGTTCATGGCCGACATCATGCGCGCCATTGAGTGCCCGCTCTCTATCGATTTTATGGCTGTTTCCAGCTACGGCGACGGTGTTAAGAGCTCCGGCGTCGTGCGCATCGTAAAGGATCTTGACACCAAGATTGAGGGCCGTCACGTCATCATCGTCGAGGACGTCCTGGACTCCGGCCTGACCCTTTCTTACCTGGTGCGCATGCTCAAGTCTCGTAACCCCGCGTCCATCGAGATTGCCGCCTTCCTGGTCAAGGATATTGAGGGCAAGCGTCCAGCTGTTGACCCTCGTTATGTGGGCACTCACGTACCCGACAAGTTTGTTGTTGGTTACGGCCTGGACTATGCAGAGCGCTACCGCAACCTGCCATTTGTTGGCGTTCTGAAGCCTTGCGTGTACGAATAGGCTGAGGCGGGCCGGTCTGCTTCAAAAATTTGCTGCAAGACCGTGCAATAGATACAAATTTGTTAAAACTTTTAAAGTTGGGCGAGAAGATCGATCTTCTCGCCCAATATGCTATCTATCAAAGGTTGTGTGAGGCCAGATGCGCGTCGGCGTCATCCACGCCTCCACCCAACGTTTTACCAGGTAGACACTGTAGGCTTCGAGAGAATCGAGAAACCATGGTCAATCAGACAAGTCTTGCATACGGATCAGAAAAGTCTGCAATCCGCGAGATTGCAGGTTATGCGATGCAGCGTCGTGCTGAGATTGGCGCTCAGAATGTGTTTGATTTCTCGATCGGCAACCCTTCCGTACCTGCTCCTGAGTCTGTTCGTACTTCTATCGAGGCCGCCATGCAGCTGCCTCCACAGCAGGTCCACAGCTACACACCTGCAATCGGCATTCCCCAGGCCAGGGAGGCAATTGCTGCGTCGCTCCGACGTCGCTTTGGAGATCACGCAGCTCAGGCAGACGATCTCATCTTGACTTGCGGAGCTGCAGCTTCCGTTTCTATGGCGCTCAATTCCATTGTTTCTCCAGGTGAAGAGGTCATTGTCATTGCCCCATACTTCCCCGAGTACCGCGTGTGGATTGACCACGCTCAGGCTACCTGCGTTGAGGTTTTGGCTGACGAGAAAACCTTCCAGATTGATGTTGACGCCGTTTGTGCAGCTCTTACGCCTAAGACTCGCGCGGTGATTATCAACTCTCCAAACAACCCTGTTGGTGCTGTGTATACCAGGGAAAACCTGGATGCATTTGCCATTATGCTCCGCAAACGCTCCACTGAGCTGGGAACTGACATTTACGTTATCTCCGATGAGCCTTACCGCGAGATTGTTTTTGGCAACATTGAGGTCCCTTGGGTTCCTGACGTCTACGAGCACACCATTGTGTGCTATTCCTACTCCAAGTCCCTCTCACTTCCTGGTGAGCGTATTGGTTGGGTGCTGGTTCCTGCTTCTAATCCGGAGCAGAAGGAGATTTACGCAGCTTGTGCGGGTGCCGCTCGACTGTTGGGCTTTGTTTGTGCGCCAGCGCTTTTCCAACGCGTTATTATCGACTGTGTTGATGAGCCGGCAGATGTTGAGGCATATGCAAAGAATCGAGAAGTTCTGACCGAGGGCCTCACCAAGCTTGGTTACGAGTATATCCAGCCTGATGGTGCATTCTACCTGTGGGTTCGTGCTCCTGGTGGAGATGCTCAGGCATTCTGCGATGTGGCCAAGCAGTTTGAGCTGCTGCCTGTTCCTTCCGATTCGTTCGGCTGTCCAGGTTGGCTGCGCGTGAGCTACTGCGTTGCGTACCAGACCTGCGTAGACTCGCTTGCTGCCTGGGAAAAGACTCTTGCTGCAATGAAATAAGCGCTGCAACAGGCGAGAAAATCACCTGGAGAAGATCATCCGTCAATGGCGAGAAACTCAATCGACCGCAAACGACAAAGTGAACTGCCTCCCATTTCTTATGTCCAAGAAATGGGAGGCTGTTCATATGCGGGTGATTATGATTCTGCAGCGTGTTAGCGTCGGCTTTTAGGCCTGGCGTGTAAAATAGCTCAGCTTTGGTAGGTTCTGCTGAAGAATCGACATGTTCTTCATCAAGATAGCCAGGCAGCTAGGCGGTCACACTACCTAATATGCATATCTATGCATAAACTTCATCTAATATGCTAGAAAATGAATAGCGTCATATAAAAGATTTAACTATAGGTAAATTTCGTACCTAAGGAACACACCTAAGTCGGATAATCTGCTCAGATGCGGGCATTTTACACACCTAATGACGATAATCTGCATGCTTTAGCTATTTTCAGCGTCATGTATACGTCTTTTTGACAGATTATCCGACTTAGGTGTGTTTTGAACTGCCTCCCATTTCTCGTGTCCAAGAAATGGGAGGCAGTTCAAAGCCGCGTGAAAACGCGGCTTTGTTTCTTTGTGCGATGTTGTTGTGAGCTGCAGCTGTTCGAACAGCGCGACGTCTTAGTTGCAGTGCTCGTGTCTGGCTTAGTATCCCTGCTTAGAGGCTGGAATCTTAGCGTCAGCGATGGTGTCCAAAAACGTCTGGGCATCGCGACAAGCCATAAGCTCCTCAGGAAAATCAACCTCTTCAAGCAGCTTAATAACGGAGTGTGCATCAGCAATGCGGGTTGCAATGTGAGCATCTGAGCCAAAGGAAATCTTACATCCCAGTTCAGCGCAGGTTTCTGCAATCACACGACAACGCTCAATGGCAACCTCACGCTGGCCCTCATCGTGCGTAGCCTCATTCATCTCGATAAGCTTGTCTCGATCGCGACACTCTCTGACCAGTGCGGGAACATCAAAATCTAAACCACTGCGGCCGAGATGACCAAGAATCAAAACATGTGGATTATCCAGCGCATTTACATACATCTGGGTAATTTGTTTCTGTGAGGCGCCAGCCGCCCACTGCTTGCTGTGGATACTAGCAACCGCATAATCGCAGGTGCCAAGGATGTGCTCGCCAAGAATATGAGGCTGACGGAGTTTATCGCCATTAATGCCCTGGTCAAACGTAATATCGTAGGCAAACAGATTGCCCTCAAGGTCAACAATGTCCACCTCAGCGCCGTGCATCAGCCTGACGCCGTACCAGGTTTCTGGCCAAATAGCGGTATTCATATAGAACTGGAAGTTCTTAATGGTCTGCTGGTCATACAGCATGGACGAGAAGTGGTCGGTGATTCCGAGCAGTTCATAGCCGCGCTCAGAAGCTGCACGAACATTCTCCTCAATGGTTGAATAGGCGTGCCTTGAGTACAGACTATGAGTATGAACGTCGCAAGTAATGCGCATGACGTGCTCCTTTGAATTTCAAACGACAACTCTAGTTAATCACGGCCGCCACCTTGAGGCAACCCTGGCGAGAAGACCGGTCTTGTCGCCACCTGCACGGACTACAGCTCAATACTCAGCTCGACGGGGCAGTGGTCGCTGCCGTAGACCTCACTCAAGATGGATGCGCTCTTGACCTGCTCAGCAATGCGATCGGAGACCAAGAAGTAGTCGATGCGCCAGCCGGCGTTGTTCTTGCGCGCGTTGAAGCGGTAGCTCCACCAGCTGTACGCGCCGGTCATGTCGGGGTGGCGGTACCTAAACGTATCGGTAAAGCCTGCGTCCAAAAGTTTGGTAAAGCTCTCGCGCTCCTCGTCCGAGAAGCCTGCGTTTTGCCTGTTAGACGAAGGATTCTTGAGGTCAATCTCGTTGTGTGCAACGTTAAAATCGCCGCAGGTAATTACTGGTTTTTGCTTAGACAGCTCAGCCAAGAACTCGCGATAGTGCTGATCCCACTCAAGACGCTCATCCAGGCGCGCAAGCTGGTCTTTTGAGTTTGGCGTGTACACGCACACAAACCAGAACTTCTCAAACTCCAGAGCACAAACGCGACCCTCGTCGTCAGCAACAGGGCATCCAATCTGGCGAATTACCTGCAGAGGGGTTTCTCGCGAGAAAACCGCTGTGCCCGAATAACCCTTTCTATCTGCGTAGTTCCAGGTCTGAACGTAGCCAGGGAGGTCCAGCTCAACCTGTCCTTCCTGCAGCTTAGTTTCTTGAAGGGCAAATACATCAGCGTTTATGGTTTCAAAAATTTCCGTGAACGAAGGCTCTTTCTTGAGCACGGCGCGCAGGCCATTAACGTTCCAAGAAATCAGTTTGTACTCTTGAGTATTGCTCATAGCTCCTCTTTCATGCTGTAGCCTAGCAGTTTAGGTCACAGCGGATACATATCACAGTAGCCGCGAGTGACGCACGTTCCACGCTCCAGTTACGGCGCCAAGCGGTGCGTTTGCGGCAATAAACTTTCAATAAATCCATGGTATACGACTAGTAGCCACCAATACCGCTACAATAGAAACATTCATAGCTGGCAAGGAGGATTCATGCTTCGTCAAAGCTACAACACCTGGCAATGTGGAACTCACACTATCTCGTTGGCGCGTCCTAGGATTATGGGTGTTCTCAACGTCACTCCAGACTCGTTCTCTGATGGCGGAAAGAACTTTGATCCAGATGCTGCAATTGCTCGTGGATTGCAGATGTTGGATGAAGGCGCTGACATCATTGACGTTGGGGGAGAGTCTACTCGACCAGGTCACACGCCTGTTCTGCCTACAGAAGAGGCTGAGCGCGTAGTACCTGTGGTGCGCGCGTTGGTAGCTGCTGGAGCAATTGTCTCCATCGACACGCGCCATGCCGAGGTAGCAAAGATGTGCGTCCGCCTTGGAGCATCCATCATCAACGACGTTTCCGGCTTCACCGATCCAGAAATGGTTGCTGTAGCTGCGGAGTCTGACTGCGGCTGCATTGTGATGCACTGGAACAAGGACGGCCTTGGAGCTCGTGTTGAGCGCAAGCAGGTGCAGCTGGACGACATGCGCCCTTCTCGCCCTACTGGTAGCGCAGCTGCTCGAGCCGCAGCTACAGGAGCCGAGACACGCACGCTGAGCTCGCAGCGTCGTTTTACCCTGCCTGAAGAGGCACCTATCATGCGCCAAATCATGGGCTTTTTGGGCGATCAGGCTCGCGGTCTGATGCGTGCTGGCGTTTCCAAGGACCGCATCTGCATTGACCCAGGTCCAGGCTTTGACAAGTTTGCCGACGAGGACGTTGTAATTCAGCGTGCTACTCGCTCGATGGTTTCTATGGGATATCCGCTGCTCTGCGCTGTGTCCAGAAAGCGCTTTGTCGGCGCTGTTTCTGGCGTAGCCGAGGCTACCCAGCGCGACGCAGCTACGCATGCAATTTGCATTGCCGCAATCACCAACGGTGCCCGTATCTTGCGCGTTCACGATGTTGCGGGAACCGCTCAAGCTATCAACGCTTACTGGGCTATGACCGAGCGCGATCCTCGTCAGGGATTTGTGGCGCTTGGCTCCAACGTGGGTGATCGCGTGGGTTACCTGGCTCGCGCAACGCAGCTCATCGACGAGATTCCGCTGACCTGCGTTGTTTCTCTCAGCCACGCCTACGAAACTGAGCCTGCATACGGTATTGCTACACCCGTGGTAAACGCCGTTGCCGAGATTAGAACTGAGCTTCATCCACTTGTGCTGATGGATAAGCTGCTTGAGGTAGAGAACGCTCTCAACCGCACACGCAAGAAAGGCGAGGAGGGCCATGGACCTCGCACTATCGACTGTGACCTTCTGTGGGTTGAGGGCGAACAACACGCAGGTAAACACCTCACTTTGCCTCATCCACGCATGGGCGAGCGCGATTACGTGCTTGTGCCTATGGAGGACCTGATGCATGATCCGGTGCGCTTCTTCTCGCACGGAGGTGTGGAGATTGCCCCTCCTGACCAGCGTGTTGGTCACGTAACTGAGGACTTGGGAGTCATTACGTGGGAGTAGCACAAGAAGCTTTGGAACTGGCACGAGGTGGTGCCCAAACGGGCGAGCTTGTGTTCCGCGTCTCTGACGTGCAGGAATGTGCTGCATCTGGTCAGGATGAGTGCCGCAAATCGACTTGCGCGCCGGCATCAGCGCACCCATCATCTGGCGAGAAACCCTTTGAGATTGCAACTGTTGTGCGTCTAGGGGTCTCGATGCCTTATGTACCAGCGGTTCCGTACGTTGTGGCGCTGGGGCTCTGTCAGTTCTTGCGAGCCGCAGATGAGAGCTTTGGCATCTGTTGGCCTTACGATATCTGCTATAAAGACCAGGTAATTGCCTCAATCAAAGCAACCGCAGGCTATCAAGAGGGCATGTTTGCTGTGGTGAGCATCGCGGCAGATCCCAAGGTACTTTGCTCAGCGTTTGACGTTGCAGACAACACAGAACTTCTCGCTAATAAGGTCTCTGAGCTGGTGGTTCAGAGTGTAAGCGTGTGGGAGCAGCAGGTTAAACGCGCGAGGAGTTTTGCGGGACCCATCGCACTCATTCTGAGCGACTACTTTGATATGGTTCCTCTGCTTGGACAGCAGGTCAATAAGGTATACCCCAGTGGTAACGTTGCGCTGACCGCTCGATTTGGCGGCATTGACGTGTGGGGTCATGCCATCCTTGTTGACCAGGACGGTAAAGAAATCCTTGTGAGCGAGGAAGAAGCTTCTGTTGTGCTAGCGGTTTAACCGCTGCTCTAGCTGTCAATCTAGCTGCAGTAACGCGGCTGTATCGCCAGTTACTCTGCGGATTGAGCGGACTGCTTCCAGATCAGATAAATGCCACGCATAGTAAGCTGCGGATCAACCACGTCAAAGACATCTGTTGCTTCGCTAACGGTGTTTGCCAGGCCACCCGTTGCAATAACGGTTGCGCCCTCAATACCAGGCTCTTTGAGCGTTCTGGCAACCAGACCCTCTGCCTGAGCGGCGGCGCCTACTACAATACCTGCCTGAACAGCGCTTTCGGTGGTGTTGCCCAAGACGGTCTCGGGCGCCTTAATAGGAATGCTGGAGAGCTTAGCTGCGCGCGCAAACAGAGCGTTTGCAGAGATCATAATACCTGGTGAAATAGCGCCTCCGCGGAATACGCCGTCCTTATCAACAACGTCCAAATTGGTTGCGGTGCCAAAATCAACCACAATAACTGGATAGCCGTAGCGCTCAGTTGCAGCAACGGAATTTGCTACGCGGTCGGCACCCACAAGCTCGGGGTGGGGGATATTGAAGCGAATCTTATCCGTGGAAAGCGCGTTAATGCGGGTCAGAGGCTTGTTAAGCAGCAGCTCAAAGCAGCGCTGCCAAGCACGTGTGATAACAGGAACCACGCACGAGAGTCCACCCGCCTCAACGTCGTCTAGATCCAGTCCATCTTTCTGGAAGAACGTGAAGAGACGGCCGTGCAGAATGTCGGAGGTGTCGCTTTGATCGGTAGGCATTCTCCAGCCGCGCACCATAGTGCCTTCGCTGTCAAATAAACCAATGGCAGTTTGCGTATTACCCACATCAATCGATAAAAACATTATGCCTCCGAAGGGCTGCAGCCGGCTTTGTATGTTGCATTGGATTTTAGCGCATCAAGGGCTTCTCAAAAGTTGTCGCACACAAGAATTGTCTGAACAAAATGTGAATTTCTCGCCAACTGCTTCTAGCAACAGAGGTGTTGTTCTGCTATACTTTTTCAGCTTATTGTCTTGATTGAGCACGTGCTCATAAAGACACCCCTGCTCTGGTCGGAAACCAGAGCCGATGTAAGGAGTCCTGCATGAAGCAAGGTATTCATCCAGAGTACGTAGAGTGCACCGTTCGCTGCACCTGCGGAAACACCTGGACCACACACGCAACTGTTCCAGAGATGCGTCTTGACCTCTGCGACAAGTGCCACCCATTCTATACGGGTCAGCAGAAGCTTGTCGACACTGGTGGACGTGTCCAGCGCTTCGCCGAGAAGTTCTGTGTTGTCTGCAACGTCAAACGCTGAGCAAAGTACCTTGGGATC